>DRLX01000131.1 GCA_011322715.1 Desulfobulbaceae bacterium | reverse complement strand
GGCAATGTAATAGCGATGATTCCATCTGAATATCAGGTCGATAAAACCGATCATCAACCCCTGTAGCTCACTGTGTTGTTCAGGCAGGGGAGCGATGTCAAAGGCGGCGAGCGCCCGGTTGAAGCGGACAAACCGCATCTTCTCCAGGGGAAAGGTGAAGGCCATTTCATTTATCCGCTGTTTGTCTTCAAGCATGTTCAGGGAAAATCCGTTTTCAAGTTCGGCGGCAAGCACGTCTCCTATCCATTCGGCGACCACATCCCGCCACTGTTGTTCAAAGCCTGCCCTGGCCAGCTGTTCGCCGGCAATGGCTTGATGATCGGCAGGATCGGTGAAGCTGATCCGTTCGAAAATTGCATGCAGGCAGGTACCGGCGGCCGGACCTTTGGGAAATCCAAAGGCGGTAAATCCGGCCGGCCGGGGCAACGGTCCGCCCCGATCATCGTAATCCGGTCGTTCCGGGCCGGAGTCGTGGCCCGCCGTCAGGCCCGAGTAACTGGTAATCCGCCGGCTGGTATCAATGGAGCCGGTGAAGTGGGCGGCGGCAAGGGCTGTTTCGGGTAATCGGTTGCTTTTCAGAACTGGAGCCGGATTTTCAGTTGGCTGTTTGACGACAAGCCCGGCCTGATGGTCACGCAGTTGGTCAAGGTCGGTCGTCAGTCCAGCCCGGTCAGGAATCTTTCCTCCATGCAGCAGGCGGCAGAGGGCGGTTTCCTCCATTTTGTTGATGACTCCCCAGCAGAAAAAGCAGCTATGACGGGCCCTGGTCAGAGCAACATATAACAGGCGAAGATCAGCGGCCAGTCGCTCCCGTTCAGCGAGCCGGAAATGTTCCTCATTGCCGGACCCAAGGTCAACGCAGAGCTGCTCCGGCCGGTCGGGATGATGGAAAGAAAAGGGTTCTTTGGGGGAACAGGTCCTGGTTGACCAGAGAAACGGCAGGAAAACCACAGGATATTCAAGGCCTTTGGATTTATGGATGGTGACGATTTTGACCAGGTTCTCATCACTTTCAAGCCGGAGCTGGCTGCTGTCTTCCTGCTGCTCGTCCGGCCTGCGGATCCAGTCGACCAGACGGCGTCGCAGTCCTTCGATACCGGTTATGTTTGCCGAGGCCTCCTGCAGCAGTTCGGCCAGATGAAGGAAATTGGTCAATATGCGTTCTCCGTTCGGCAATGCCGTCAATCGACCGACATTGTGTGCGTCTGCCAGCAGGGTATGAAACATGGGCATAAATCCTTGCTGCAGCAGGATTTGTCGATATCTATGCAGAGTGGCTGTAATCTCGTCTACAGACTGTTCCTCGTGATGCAATTGTTCAAGTTGCGGCGCATCATAGCCGAAAAGATCCGTGGTTAGCAGGGTCCGGGCCAGATTCGTATCATCGGGCTTCTGGAGAGTGCAGAGAAGGGTAAGTATCTGCTCCGCTTCCCGGCTTTGAAAGACACTGCTCTTGCCGGAATAGACACTGGCGATATTGCACTTTGCCAGGGCATTTCTCATGGTTTCCGCCTCGCGATGGGTCCGGACCAGGATGCCGATATCTCCACCGGTAAGCGATCTGTCGTTCAGTTTCGTTTCCGTCCGTTTGCCGCTTGTGAGAAGCGTGACAATTTCATGGGCACAGAAGCGGGCGGCCTGTTTCGTCGCCTCATCTTTAGACAGGGGTTTGCCGGACTGCTGTTCCGGAAGAAGCAGGCAGGTAAGCGGCGCAATTGGTCTGTTGTCAACATACAAGGGCTGGGCATCGGCGGATCCGGCCGCCTGGACCCGGGTAAATTTCATCGCATCGGCGGCCAGGAGAAAGGGATTTTCCCGGTCAAAGAGCCGGTTGACCATCGCCACCATCGGGCCGGTGGACCGGTAATTGGTGGTCATGGTGTAGCGGTTTTCCGGAGCTGTTTCCCGCCGCGCCGTCAGGTAGGTAAAGATATCGGCGCCGCGAAATCCGTAAATGGCCTGCTTGGGATCACCGATCAGAAAGAGTGCTGAGGGTGGATTTGTTTGATGGATCCGGGAAAAAATATGATATTGCAGGGGATCGGTGTCCTGAAATTCGTCCACCAGTATTGCCGGAAAGCGTGTCCCGATATCGGCGGCGAATTTTTCAGACCCGGCCCCGCGAAGGGCCGCATCCATCTCCAGCAGAAGATCATCGAAATAGAGACGGGCCTGTTCCTGTTTGCGCCGCCGAAGTTCCCCATGCAGATATTCCCGTGCCGCCAGCAGAATGGAAATTTTGCGGCAGCGGGTCATTTCGTTGTGCAGGGCAAGAAAGCGGTCAACCAGGTCAAAAAAACGGTGTTCGGGCGGGGCATGTTTGTTTTTTTTCAGTGCCCTGTCCATAGCACTTACACTGAAAAGAGATATCGGCCCCGCCAGTAGCCAGGGCATTGATTCGGCATGGGTGAAATCATCCATTGCCGTAAGAGCTGCGGCAAGCCTTTTGTCGCCGTATCCGGTCGTGTTGTTGCGTGATAATCGTTTGTTCTCCTTAAGTAGAGAGCTAATAGTGTCGCCCTGCTGTTGCCACAGGGTCCTGATTTCTGCAAAGAGCGGCCGCAGCCGGTCGCGCAACCGTACAAGTTCGGCATCCTCAATGACCGGTACGCAGCGAACTCCCGGCCTGCTTAAGTGGCCCCCCAGGGCGTTATACAGGTCCTGCGGGGTCGGCCACAGTGAAGCCGCCCAGACGGCCTCTTCCCGTGCACCGGTATAAAAACGACTGCGCCAGAAATCCTCCATGATCTCCATTCGAAGGGATTGTTCATTTTCGAGAAATTCCAGGCTAAAGGGGGCGCCGGATTCAAAGGCATGTTCCTGGAGCATACGCCTGCAAAAGCCGTGGATGGTAAAGATGGCCGCCTCGTCCATGCGGGTCAGGGCATCACTGAGCAAAATGGCTGCCCCGGCCGGATTGTTTTTCCGTACTCCGGCCATCAACCGCTGCAGGGCTTCATCATCCGGCCCACCTCCCTCCAGAGTGTCCAGGGCCTCCCGAATGCGCAGACGTATCCGGCCGCGCAGTTCTTCCGTGGCCGCGGTGGTGAAGGTGACCACCAGTATCCGGTCAACGCTGAGTTCCCGTTCAAGCAGCAGTCGGACAAAGAGCAGAGCAAGGGTATAGGTTTTGCCGGTACCGGCGCTGGCTTCAATGAGAATTCGGCCACGCAGGGGCAGGGTAAGGGGATCAAGCGGTTGCATCTTTCCTTTCCATAATCTTGAGAATGGGATGAAATATTTCCGCCAGCTCCTGGAACCGTTCATCAAGGGGGTCCCGGCCGCGCAGGGCGATGGTGTAGGCGGTATCTTCCTCCTCGCCCCGAAAGTAGGAGGAATACCATTTCCGGTGGGCCTTGTTCATCCCGGTTGAGGGATTTGCGGCCAAGGCCAGGGCATAGTTGACTTCCGGGTAAAAATGGAGCGGTTCGCTCATACCCTGTAGAAAAAGCCGGACAAGGCGTTCCAGTTCAGGCCCGGGCTCCTCCACCGGCGGCAGGGTAAGGGTGGCATCGGTCCCTATATGGATGGAGACCGGATCGATGGATCGGGGCCGAGTCAGGCAGAGGAGCAGATGGTGTATCCAGAGCCGGAGTAGATCTTTTGCCGTACATTTTCCAGGTCGAAAGGAAATTCGGCCACAATCATGGAGGCCGTCCAGATTGCCGGAGAGGCGGAGAGAGGCCAGGGACAGCGAGAATTCATGTGTTGTTGCCGGTGATGTGCCCCGGGCATGCACCCTTTCCAGAATGGATGCGGCCTGGGACAACATTTCCCGACAGTGGCGACGACCGATTTCTCCGCGTGGTATCTGTGCCGATGCCTCAGCCGGTCGACAGGCGAACAACGGGTCCCGGCGGGCCGGGAGACGAATAAGCATTGAATTTTTAATCTGGTAACCGGTGAGAGGATCGAGGGTGAAGGGTTCGCTGTCCGGCAGGAGTTCTTCCGTGATTGCCAATTGCAGGCCGAGGCGTTGTTCCAGGAAAAAACGGACGGGATGCTTCCAGAATCGAATCAGGGATGAAAGCGAGATTTCCTCCAGGCCGGCATCGGGCAACGGATCACTGATAAAGATGCTTTTTTCCCCTGTCGGCGGCGTCGGCAACCAGAGCTCCGCATAGCTTGCGGTTTTCGGGTTGCCGTTAAAGCAGTGCCTGGAAAAGGGTTGCAGCGGATGGGCTGTGGTGAGCAGCTCACTTGTCGACTGCGGTTCCATCGGGTGGCTCCTGTCGATATAGTCACGCAGCTCCGCCACTACTACTGATGGTGGTAGGTCGTTGTTTTCCCGTTGATCGCGTCCGATCCAGGAGACAATAAAACGGTCCCTGGCCGAGAGCAGTGCCTCCAGAAAGAGATAGCGGTCGTCATCGCGCAGGTTGCGGTCGCCGATACGTGGTTTTTTCGCCATCAGGTCGAAATCCGGCGGTCGCCGGTAGCGGGGATAGTCGGCGTCGTTCATGCCCAGCAGCCAGATGACCTTAAAAGGAACCGAGCGCATGGGGACCATGTTGCAAAAGGTCACCTTGCCGGTCAGGAACGGTTGGCCGCCGGTGGGCGTTGCAAGCAGGCGGCTGAAATGGCTGCGGATAACGGCTGCGGACAGGGGACCGGAAAAATGCGCCTGGTCGGTGTGAGCGGCGAAATCGTAGATGGTCTCCCGCAGCAGACGGATACCATCGCTAAACTCATCCGGATCATCGGTGAAAAAAACATCGATCATCTCCAGCAGGAGCTCGCTCCAGCCGGCGGCCTCATGTTCCCGCCCCAGTTTTGCCTGCAGTGATTGCAGGCGCCGGATGAACTTTGCCAGTCCGCCCAGCCAGGTCCGGCTGCTTCCCGCAGGAGTGGCCGAGGGAATGATTCCCTGCAACTCGGCATCCATGGGGCCGGTGATTTGGCCCAGAAGAAGCCGCTGCAGGCCGAATTCCCAGGTGTGGATATTGGAATCCTCCAGACCCCTTTCCCGTCGCTGTCGCCGGTCCAGGCCCCAGCGAATACCGGAATCGGTAATACGACGGCGCAGAGGGGGGATGTCGTCTTCCCTGATCTTGAACTGTTCCCCGATGACCCTGTTTTCCAACAGGTCCATAATTTCGGTGGCGCTGTATCGGCTGGTGGTCAGGGACAGCAGGCCGAGAAAAGCTTTTCGGACCAGGTCTTCTTCGTCACCGTGACGATCAGCAATAGACCAGGGAATGAACAACCTTTCCTTGGCAGCCCCGAAGACCCCGGCAATGAGCGGGGCATAGCGGCTGATATCCGGGGCCATGACCAGAATATCGCCGGGTTTGAGCGCCGAATCGGTGTCAAACAGGTCAAGGAGCCGGTCATGCAGGACCTGGATCTCCCGTAGACGGCTGTGACAGTTGTGAAAGGTGACCGAGGTATCGGCAGGATCAAGCGGGCCGTCCGGGTTTTTGCTCCGGTCCCTGAGGTCAAGAATGTCGGCCTGCAGGGATGCCAGCAACGTATCGGCCTGCGGCACGAAGTAGAGGTCGCTCTCCTCCGTATTATATTGGAGCAGTTGATTGAAAAATTCACGACCCATCCTCCCCATGGACGCCAGCAGGGGGTTGCCGCAGGTATAATAGGCGCTGGTATCGGCCTGGCTCCCCTGTTGCCATGATTTGCGTCTTTTGGCCAGCAGTCGTTCGGGCAGAATGTCGTCCCAGGCCTGTCGGCAGGGGCTGAGATGGAAGATGTGGACATCCGTGTATCTGCTGATCTGTTCAATAACTGCAAGATAGGCGGGCGCCAGGGAGTTGATGCCGAAGAGGGAGATTCTCTTGGGCAGGTTGTCTGTCTGCAGGCTGCCTTCCGCACTTTTCTGGAAAAAAACCTGCAACAGAGAGGCGCGGTGCAGGGGATGATTACGGGTCAGACGCTTCCAGAGCAGGGGTTGCCAGTGGTGTTGTCGTATTGGGACGGAGTCCGTCCCGGATGGCTGCGGCTGTGTTTTCTTTTCCCAGTCCAGCAGCATGTCCGGCCGAAAGACCAGGTATTGATCAAAGAGATCGCCGATGGTATCCGCCAACTGGAATGCACGCATGCCGTCGGCATCATCTTCCAGGTATCGGCTGATTTCCGTCATGGCCGGATCGGTGGCCAATGTTTTCAGTTCAGTGAGAATTCGCCATGGGAGAACTTCTCGGGCAAAGGGTGACAGGTCCGGCAGTTCACCGAGAGTGTCTTCAAAGATTTGCCAGATAAAAGAGGCGGGTAGGGGAAATTCCAGGTTGGCGGCAATACCGGTTACCTGTGCAATCTGATGGGTCAGCCAGCGGGCCATGCCCGGATTCGGGACAATGATGATTTCAGGGGTCAGGGGGTCGGAAAGCGGTCCGGCAAGTATCTTGCATAGTAAAGAAAAAAGATTTTCGAGCCGATTTGACTGGTAGAGATGCACTATGTTTTCCGTATTTGAGCACTTATCGTTTTTCGGTAAGTAGAGAAGAACAAGAGAAGGATATGGAGAAAAAGTTAGCAGTTTTTTGATTGTCCTCCAACTTATTTCATCGAAATACCGGGAAATGAAAAGAAATTTTTTGGTGATGGGGCTTTTGTTTTGCTATACTGCAATAAAGTGATTGTCAATAATGATGGCGTCGTAAAAACTTCGATCTACCGCGTTGTGTGTCCTGTGGCGATTCGTGCATACTGATTCGTGCATACTACAAGTATAGTTAAGACCCGCCACAGGACACTACTCCTTGGAGTCTACGCTTATCTGACCTCGAACGAAAAGTCTAATTTTTCAAGGCTCCCTTTAAGCATTGTTTGGACTTTTTACGGTGCATCAATAATGGCTGTCGGCCCTTTGAATAATTCCACTGTAGGCCACCCCTGTATATGAAGCGAACGACCTTTGTACAAGTCGCCCTGATCGTGGTAACCGCCACCGCGCTGCTGGCTCTTTTTTATCTGCCGTACTGGTCCGTGCGCAACAAGACCATTGATGCCTTCAATAATGAGCAGATGATTGTCGCCCAGCAGGCCATCAAAGGGATCCAGTCCTTTTTTGACACCTATACCAAGGCCCTGCGCTATTTTTCCGAACAATCCTCCGTGCAACGACTTGATGACAGCGGGCGGGCGCTCATGGATGACTTTTTAACGATCCATGCATCGGAAATTGCAGCCGTTACCAGAATTGACGGTCGCGGAAAAATACTTTATTCCACCCCGGTCGGCAGCGGCTGGGGAGTGCGGGATATCGTTAATCAGCCCTATAACCGCCGAACACTGAAATCAAATAAACCCTTTATCAGCGATGTTTTTTCTTCTTTACCCGGCGTTCGTTCCGTTGTCTTTGCCTATCCGGTTTTTGAGGGAACAACCTATGTCGGTTGTCTCGGCTTCCTGATTCCCTTTGATCCGATAGTGGAAAAATTTCTCAGCCGGATCAAGGTCGCCGACCAAGGTCTTATCATGATGGTCAGTCGCCGGGGTCGAGGCCTGTATTGTCGGATGGGACGGACGGGTATCGGTTCCGCATCGGATTGTTTTGCCGAAGCTCCCTCCCTGCGGCTGATCAAGGCGCAGATGATGATGGGGCATCAGGGAAGTGGTGACTTCACTGTAGCCCTGTCCATGGACGGCGACGATGCTCCCGTTACCCGATATGCCGTGTACGCGCCGGTGAAACTACCGGGGGACACATACTGGTCGATCATGGTTGCCAGTCCGGAAAATGCGGTGTTGTCGGCCATGCACGCCTTTCGTAATCAATGGTTAATGGTCACGGCTGTGGCGGTCTGCGCTGTTTTGCTGCTCAGTTATCTGCTGACCAGGACCATTGCCAGGAATCGTGAGGTGCAAAAGCGCAGGGTGGTGGAAGAACAGTTGCTGCGGCTGCTCGATTTTACCCCTATGGGCATGGTTGTCTACGATATGGACGGGCATGTCTCCTATGCCAACCGGACCGTGCTCAAAATTCTGGACGGTATGGAGCCGAAAGAGATCGTCGGCACCAATGTCCTTGATTATGTTCATGCGGATTATCAGAATTTTTTATCTTCACGGTTTGATACTCTCAGAAAGGGTCAACCAACCGAGACGGCTGTCATCAAGATTGTGACCCTGAGGGGAGCGGTCAAGGATGTGGAAATCAACTCGACACCCTTTATCTTCAGTGGCCAGACCAGTTTCATTTCCATACTCAGGGATGTGACCGAGGAGTTGAAACAGGAGGCAACGCAGAGACGGCTGGTGACGGCCATTGAGCAGGCCAATGAGTCGGTGATTATTACGGACCAGGCCGGCATCGTGGAGTATGTCAACCCGGCATTTACCAAAACATCCGGCTATTCCAAAGAGGAAATAATAGGTAAAAATCCACGCATTCTCAGGAGCGGCAAGCATAATATCGGTTTTTACCGGGCCATATGGCGGACCATTACCAGTGGCCGGGTCTGGCAGGGGCGTATAGTCAATCGTCGCAAGGACGGCCGGTTGTATACGGAAATGGCGACCATTTCTCCGGTTCGTGACGTCACCGGCAAGATCACCCATTATGTAGCGGTCAACAGGGACGTCAGTCATGAAGTGGAGCTGGAATCCAAGCTGCGGCAAGCGCAGAAGATGGAGGCCATCGGCACTTTGGCAGGAGGAATAGCTCACGATTTCAATAACATTCTTGGTGCAATCCTCGGCTTTACGGACATGGCCCTTCTGCAGACGGACCCTGAATCGCCCATTCACGATACCCTGTTGCATATTCGCAAGGGCGGCGGTCGGGCGGCCGATCTCGTCCAGCAGATTCTGACCTTTTCCCGCCAGTCAAGCGCCGAAAAAAGGCCGATTGAAGTGACGCCCCTGGTCAAGGAAAGTCTGCAGCTCCTGCGTGCCTCCCTGCCTTCGACCATTATTATCCATCAGGAACTTGCGGCGGATGATACCCTTATATTGGCCGATGCCACCCAGTTGCAACAGATTGTTCTTAATCTCTGTACCAACGCCTTCCAGGCAATGCGTGAGCAGGGTGGAGAATTGAGCGTCAGGCTGGATAAGGTGAAGACCGGAGACT
>DRLX01000130.1 GCA_011322715.1 Desulfobulbaceae bacterium | reverse complement strand
TGGCATCAATTAGGTTTTTTCCTGACTCACAGCTTCAACGTCCATCGGCAAATGGCAGACAGCTATCAATGCAAATCACCCTGCGGCATTATGATGTCGGCCGGCTCCGCTGTATCGACCGCCGGGCAATCCTGAAATCCAAAGGTAAAGGGCTGAGATATGTTTCCGCTCTATGATGAAAACGCCACGACCCGGCAACCGATAGCGACCATTGCCATCATTATCATTTGCGTTGCAGCTTGGCTGTTTGTGCAGGGCTTCGGGAGTCCGCAACCACTTGCGCATTCATTGTGTGCCTTTGGCTTAATTCCAGGGAAGTTGCTTGGTCTGTTGCCGCCGGGAACCCATGTTCGGGTCGGCCGGGATATGTATTGTATTGTGCAGGATCAACGCGGAGTGTATACCCTACTGACCCACATGTTCCTGCACGGCGGCTGGTTTCACCTGATCGGTAACATGTGGTTTCTTTGGGTGTTCGGTGACAACGTGGAGGACGCCCTGGGACCCGGACGATTTATTCTTTTTTACCTTCTCTGCGGGCTGGTCGCTGCAGGTGCGCAAATCCTTACCAATACGACAAGCGCTCTACCCATGGTGGGGGCGTCGGGAGCCATAGGGGGAATCATGGGCGCCTATGGTCGTCTCTATCCCCATGCCCGCGTCCAGACCTTACTCTTTCTTGGCTTTTTTATCACAACGGTGTCCCTGCCCGCCATGGCCATGCTTGGATACTGGTTTGTCATTCAGCTTGTTGCCGGGATTCCCAGCCTTTCGGCCACGGGCGGCGGAGTTGCTTTCTGGGCCCATATAGGTGGTTTTCTCTGCGGGTTCCTTCTTGTGCCCCTGGTTCGCAATCCGGCATATGAATAGTGCCGGGCAGGTTGTTTAGATATTATTGAGGATCTTGGCCCCGTATAACTCCGATAAAAAAGTATAATCTTCCGGCTTAGGGTTGATATACTCGACGCCGATCTTGTTGGGACGGGCCCAGCGAACAACTGCACTGGTTGTAAATCCGCGTTGTCCCAACACGGTCCCTATCAAAATCGAATCATTTTTCTTGAGGTCGTGGGCCTCTATCTCCAACCCCATGCCTTTCTGATTAATATCAAGAAGAAGCCCTTTTTGGACGGTCTTCCCCTGCGCGGGCTTTACCTGCACGGCTATGGTACCGGTATCCAGCATGAACAACTCCAGCAGGTCCCGGCAAGGCAGACGAACCTCGGCCCTGTTATCTCTTTTTTTATTCAACTCATCCGTCTCCAGCTGTAATCCCAGGGAAGGGATATCGTTCCAGCTCGGTTTTTTCTCCATGAGAATCTCCTCTCGCCGGTTGAAAAGACCACTCCTGCATAAGGGTCATTATGCAGGCCGTCTCTAGCCTGATCATATACATTTGCAGCCCTAACTTTATTATATAATAGAGCATAGCCGGTCGGTTGTCATCCTGAAAGACGCGTGGTTCGGTAATCGCTCGACAGCCCTTCAATACCAAATGGCAGGACAGGTCGAACTATCATTCGGCCACGCTTTGCCGCAGAGCAAAAACAGATTAAAAAAGGGTCGCGGCGCAAGCCGTGACCCTTATACATACACACTCAGCAGGAAAACGATCCCGCAGGTTGTTCTTTGTTATTTTTTCTTCTTTTTATCTTTCTTTTTTTTCTTCTTATCTTTTTTCTTACATTTCTTTTTTACGTCTTTTGCCTTACATGCCTTTTTCTTGCATTCTTTCTTCTTGTCTTTCTTTTTGTCCTTTTTCTTACTCATGCCGTTTCTCCCTGAGGTAAAGGATTCATGTGGGTAAAACCGGTAACAGCACCGATTCTGTTGAATCACTGATCGTATAGCATTATAGGGTCCAGGAACCCTTAGTCACCACCATGAACAAAAAATAAACCTCTGTCAACAATGAATATGGTCAAAAAATTTACTAACAACCATTACTCAGCAACGAGGAGTCAACGGCAACCTGTCGACGAAACAGCCTCATACTCTCATATTCACCGGGCAAGTATCTGACGAAGAACCTTGTGCAGGATACCGCCATGGCGATAGTACTCTACTTCCATACCATTATCGAGCCGGACCGTGGCACTAAAGGAAAAGGATGCATCATCATCTTTTTGCACCGTTACCCTGACCTGCTCACCGGGCGTCAAACCATCGGCAAGCCCGTGCAGGGTAATTCTCTCACTGCCGTCAATGCCAAGAGAATCGGTATCTTCTCCTTCTTCCAACTGGAGCGGCAGCACCCCCATACCGATGAGATTACTGCGATGGATCCGCTCAAAAGATTTGGCGAAAACAGCTTTCACCCCAAGCAACAACGTTCCCTTGGCGGCCCAGTCGCGTGAACTGCCGGTGCCGTAATCCTCACCGGCAAAGATCACCAGCGGTGTCTCGCTTTTTTTATACTCCATGGCGGCGTCAAAAATACTCATCACCTCTCCACCCGGCATCAAGCGGGTAAACCCGCCTTCCCTGTCAACCATCTGATTGCGAATTCGAATATTGCCGAAAGTCCCGCGCATCATGACCTGATGATTGCCGCGCCGCGATCCGAAACTGTTGAAATCCGCGGGATCAATGCCAAGTCCCTGTAGATATTCACCGGCAGCGCTGTCCACCGGAATTGCACCGGCCGGTGAGATGTGATCGGTTGTGATGGTATCACCGAAAATCGCCAGAACAGCGGCATCATTGATGTCAGACACAGGCCTTGGCTTCTCCGGTAATCCTTTGAAAAACGGCGGTTCCCGAATATAGGAAGAGTCGGCATCCCACTCAAACAGGCTGCCTCCGGAGACCTTCATGGTATTCCAGCTTTCATTGCCGGTAAAGACCTCTCCGTAACTCGCGGTGAACAATTCCGGCCGAACAGTCTCTTTGACGACAGCACGGATTTCTTCATTAGTGGGCCAGATATCACGAAGATAAATCGGGTGGTCGTCTGCCGTCACTGCCAGAGGCTCATTGTCTAAATCCATGGTAACACTGCCGGCGATGGCATAAGCAACGACAAGCAGGGGTGAACAGAGGTAATTTGCGCGAACAAGAGGATGGATGCGTGCTTCGAAATTTCGATTGCCGCTGAGTACCGAGGCCGTCAGCAGCTGCTTTTGTTTGATGATCTTTGCTATCTCACTGTTCAACGGGCCACTGTTGCCGATACAGGTGGTACATCCATAGCCGACGATGTAAAAGCCAAGGGACTCCAGCGACGCAAGCAGACCGGCGTCTTCAAGGTAACGACTGACAACTTTTGACCCCGGCGCCATACTGGTTTTCACCCATGGTTTTGCCTGTAATCCGAGTTGCACGGCCTTACGGGCCAACAGTCCGGCCCCAATCATAACGGCCGGATTGGAGGTATTGGTACAGCTGGTGATGGCGGCAATAACCACGGATCCGTCTTTGAGAGGAATCTGCTCGCCGTCCACATCAAAATACCCTTGCCGCAACCCATTTTCAGGAACCTCAGGACATCCGCACTCAGGAATGACCAGTTGACACGCACCGCCCTCATCCGCCCAGCAGCCGCCGTTACTCTCCTGCGAGGCGTTCCGGTCCGGCGCAGGGGACAGCTGGGCCAAAAAAGCATCATTCATTCCGGATAACGGGATCCGGTGCTGCGGTTTTTTAGGACCGGCCAGGCTCGATTCAACCTGATCGAGTTCAATAGTATAAACGACACTGTAGAGAGGATCAGGGCTGTCCAGGGAGCGGAAAAGCCCCTGCTTTCGGCTGTATTGTTCGACCAGATTAACCAGTTCCTTTTTCCTGCCGCCGGCACGAAGATAGATGAGGGTTTGCTCATCCACGGGAAAAAATCCCATGGTCGCCCCATATTCCGGGGCCATGTTGGCGATGGTTGCCCGATCCGGCAGGCTGAGCCGACGGGTACCCGGACCAAAAAACTCGACAAAGCGACCGACCACGCCCTGCTCACGTAAAAACTCGGTAATGGTGAGGACCAGATCGGTTGCAGTGATACCCTCCCGCAAGCTGCCGGCAAGCCGCACACCCACCACTTCCGGGATCTGCATGAAATAGGGCTGACCAAGCAGGACCGCTTCCGCCTCAATGCCGCCGACGCCCCAACCAAGCACGCCCAGGCCGTTAATCATGGTTGTATGCGAGTCGGTACCGAGGACCGTGTCCGGGTAGAGAAAAAATTCACCATCCTTTTCCGCCTTCTGCACGACAGAGGCCAGGTACTCCAGGTTGACCTGATGGACGATGCCGGTACCCGGCGGCACCACCCGGAAATTTGTAAAGGCTTTCCGGCCCCAGCGCAGCATGGCGTACCGCTCTCGGTTTCGCTCCATTTCACGCTCTACATTACGAGCCAGGGCATCTTTATCGCCAAAAAAATCAACCTGAACGGAATGGTCAATAATAAGATCAGCAGGAACAAAGGGATTCATCGTGTCCGGATCTCCCCCATGACGGGCAACCGCTGCTCGAAGAGCCGCCAAATCAACAAGTGCCGGCACCCCGGTGAAATCCTGCAAAACAACGCGAGCCGGCATAAAAGGAATAGAGCCTGGACTATTCATGTCGGGACTCCAGGATGCCAGATTGTCAATATCCTCCCGGCTCACCATATCCGTCCCTCCATAGCGGAGCAGGTTTTCCAGGAGAATGCGGATGGAATAGGGGAGATGATCGATATTGTTGTACCCGTACTCCTCAAGAGCGGTCAGCGCATACAGGGTATAGGTCGTGCCGTTGATCTGAAGCTGCCTGCGGACATCTATTTCTGCTGAGGTGGAAGTATTCATGGCGCTGTTCCTGTGGTTTCTCATTTTGTATGAAGCACATCACCTATAAAACGGTGCACGGTTTCAAAGACCTCTTCCTCACCCGCACCGGTAACAATAATGTGATTTTTTCTTGGCAGCATTATCAATTTTTTCATTGAAGAATGCACCCGTCGGTAAATAAGCTGCGCACTCTTGGGATTAACGACCGGATCATTATCCCCCTGCAGGACCAGTATAGGTTCCGTAATATGCTCAAGTGTTTTATCAACCCGTTTCATCACCTTTTCCATCTGGGCGATGGAGGCAAGTGGATGCCTGCCGTAATTGATATCCGGATTTTCACTCTTGCTTTCAACCCACTCCTTGATACCTTTAGCATGCAGGTGCGCGATCATTTCGTTAAAGGCCTGCAAAGTCGGCACAATATAACTGACCTGCAGGTTATTGAGCTTTAATGCCGAATTTACGGCAATCA
>DRLX01000129.1 GCA_011322715.1 Desulfobulbaceae bacterium | reverse complement strand
TAACAATCCCCTCGCCGTAGCTGTGGCAAAGCGCAATGTAGCTATGAACGGCTGCGGGGACAGAGTGAAAATTTTGAACCATGATCTGCACGGCGGCCTGCCGGATATGCACTACGATCTTGTCATTACCAATCTGTACAAGGGATTGCTGCTGCGACTTTTTGCCGATGCCGATTTCTGGAAAGCACGGTTTTTCCTGGTTTCAGGATTTATTCCGGGAATGGAGGGGGAATTGCTGGCGGCTATGCCGCAGGCGGGTATTCATCTACTGGAGCGCAGAACCAGCGAACAGTGGCGCCTCTGGCTGCTGGCCCGGAGGCACCACGATGAAGGCGACGGGACTTTACAGGCCTCCCGGCCGGGTATCGGCCGGGAAGAGTGATTGTTTTTATCTTCTGATAACCCGTAAAGTTACCGGGCAATGGTGGGTGTGCTTTACCCCTTAATTCCTGTCATATAAAACAGGTTAGCGCAGACTCCGAGAAAATTTTCAGGCACATCTGCGATTTATTTATTGGGTTGAGGGCAAAGTCCACCTTAGAATTATATTTAATTCAAAATTAAGTCGACAATAGTTTTCCAATTTTCCGCAGGCAAAAGAAAGTCGCCCTGCAAACTGTCGCTCAATGCAAAGTTTTTCTGCGATGACGGTTACATGGCATGGCTGCCGTCAATCAGGCCTCCCTTGGTTTCCTTGACCTCGGTCTTCAGGCCCGCCTTTGTCAGTGCCTCACTCAGATCCATGAAATCATTACCGTTGGGATGTCCTTTTGCAGACGGCGCATCGGCAAGCCAGTCCGGCTGCGGATCCTTGTTGGCGGCGGCTTCAATAACACTTTCCGGCACTTCACCCTGACAGGAAAAAGTCCCCAGTATTGTAGCGCCTTCGGCAAGTTCAATGGCCTTATTCATGCCTATTCTGGCGGCATTGGAATCCTTGGCCGCCCCATGGCTGGCAAAGAGAAATAATTTTTTATTCCCGCATTTTTTGAGATATGCCTGGGTTGCGGAATCGGGTTGATCGTCTTTTAGCCAAAAACCGACACAGATGACATCATAGGCGGAGGGATCAGGAGCCTCTGAAACAGGAACGAGATCTTTTTCTTCGGGAAGTTGCCGAAAAAGTTCTTCGGCTATTTTTTTGGTATTCCCACTCTGTGATGAATAAACAACAAGCTGTTTCATGGAGATCCTCCTTGTGCAATGAATGTAGACTGGTATGGCGTGGAATCCGGAGCCCACGCTTTGCTCCGCGTACCCAGAGGGGGCGGCAAGACACCCTTGGGGCATGCCCGCCTTTGAAATTCCCGTTTATGAGTATTTGCACTTTATAAGCATTTTGTTCTTTCTTTTCAAGCAGGTTATACTCTTTTTAGCATATCCGGACATTGGTTGTTATGGATTTAAAGAACAGGCTGGTGTCGTGCAGATGGGCTGTCGGAGCCGCCGGTCCGGGTGGCAACAAGATTATTTTCCTGATGGAAAACGATCATCGACCGGCAGTCATCCGGTTTTTTTGAAAAAATGGAGAGAAGCATGCTTTCTACCGATTACAGTACAGGATATTCATGAAAGGAAATGATGAAAAGAATGATTGTTCCTGGTCGGATTCCGAAGCGGGGACTATGCGGGACGAGTTGTGCGCCTGGTTTAAAGCGAACCAGCGTGATTTGCCCTGGCGCCGGAACTATGATCCCTACCAGGTCTGGATTTCCGAGATTATGGGGCAGCAGACCCAGATGGAACGGGTCGTTGACTATTTTATCCGCTGGATGGATTTGTTTCCCGATATTGTCGCAGTTGCAAATGCCTCGGAACGGAAAATCCTGAAGGCCTGGGAGGGATTGGGCTATTATTCACGGGCTGGAAACATCCATCGGACGGCCAAACTGCTTGTGCGGAAGTATGACGGTCGAATTCCCGGAGACCCGCAACAGTTGTGTACTCTGCCGGGTATCGGTCCTTATACCGCGGCAGCTATCGCCTCCATAGCCTATAACAAGCCGTGTCCAGTGCTGGATGCCAATGTCGAGCGTCTTTTTGCCCGGCTGATAGACCTTGATGTCCCGGTTAAACAGGCACCGGCCCCGGGAATATTGCGAAAACTTGCTGAGCAACTGCTGCCCCCGAATAATGCGCGTCTGTTTAATCAGGCATTGATGGAATTCGGGGCCCTGGTCTGTACGCCTCGCAACCCACTTTGCACGACTTGTATATTGGTCGATTTCTGTAGCGCCCGGCGTCGAAAAACCGTTGAGCAACGACCAGTGGCAGGAAAAAAAACAAGGAAAATAGATATTATCATGGCCTGTGGCATAATCCGCAGCGATGATGAGTTCTACATTCAACGACGGTTGGCTGATGATGTCTGGGGCGGTCTGTGGGAGTTTCCAGGCGGACGGCTCAAAGATGGTGAAACACCGAAGCAGGCTGCGCGCAGGGAAATTTTTGAAGAGACGGAGTTTTCGGTTTTCCGGTTACGCCCCCTTGCCGTTGTTGTCCATCACTATACAAAGTATCGGGTTACCCTGCATGGGTTTACCTGTTCGCTGCAAAAAAGTAGTGAAACACCGGTTCTCCATGCTGCCGATCGCTACACATGGGTTTCTCTTTCCGGATTGGCGGATTTTCCCTTTCCAGC
>DRLX01000128.1 GCA_011322715.1 Desulfobulbaceae bacterium | reverse complement strand
GAGCTCCCTTGAAAACAAAAAACAGATCGGGCTGGAACAGTCTAGCTTCCTGCTGCAAGGCCTGATTATACTCTGCCACCATCATCGACATGAAAGCCTTGCGCAGCACCCGCATGGGCTTGCCTTGCCACAATGGCACATATTCCTGGACCGGCAGCACCCTGACGGAATGCCCGGCCCGCCGGAAGGCCCGCACAAAGGCATAATCATTGGCTCCCTGATAGGTGGCCGCTACCGCCAATATACGCAAGGATCCGGCCATCATCCGCCCATTTTCTCAATCATATTGACGAGTCCATACATTGTTGGCTTTTTCATTATACTGGCTGACAAAAATAAAGTCCCCTGACCTGCCGGTAGGACCAGCCATTTTCTTCAAGTGTAGACAAAACATTTTTTGTGATTTCAGGGCCATGCGTTTCAATAATAATATTATCTACCTTATTCAGCCATTGCTCTGGTTTATTCTTGAATATTTCATCTTCCGCCCCTTCAATATCCATTTTTAATATGTTTACACGCTTCTCGGGGAAAAAATCGAGCAGTTTTGAAATTGTTATGGCTTCAACTTCTATTTTTCCACTATTATCTATGCGTGCTCCCAATTCCTTTCCAGAGAAATAAACCGTCTCTCCTGTTGCTGACAACGCCTTGGGTAAAAGTCTTGCCCTGTCCTTGTAGGATGCAAGGTTTATGCTCGCCAGTTCAAAACTTTCCGGATTTGGCTCAAGTGCAATACACTCAAGTTTTGGAAACCGGCTAAGAAAATAAGCTGATGTATCTCCGATATAGGCACCAGCATCTATCATCGTAGCAGGATCATGTCTTGGCTGAAAGGCACCATACTCTTCACGTATTACATTATTAATGACAACACTGACATCAGATGTTCCAGGACGCAACAATAACGGATGATCGAGACTGCGAAACTCAATAGATATGGGGTTGCTTATAGGAGAACGCTTTAATTTATTCAAGGTTAGCAAGGTTCCGATACCCTCTTTTGAAAGAATCGACAGATTGTTCAATGTGGCTGATGCCAGCCTGTATGGAAGGGAATTCCAGCCAACAAGATTTCGTACGCCTTGTCTGATATTTTCCATGAAATCCATGATTATTTCCTGTTGTCGTGCTTAAGACAAAAATCAACGGCTTCGAGCAAACCTTTTACGCTCCGCCGCATGTCAAGTTCATTGAAAATTTCGACTGACCTGGCGCCCATGTGTTCTCTTAACTTGTCATCCTCCGCCAGACGCTTGATGGCTTTGGCCAGCGCTGGCACATCGCCGCATGGAAAAACAAGCGTGTTTTCGCCAGGACGGGCAATATCTGCCACCCCGACCGCCCCGACCCGATCACTGACCACAAGCGGCAATCCCACACAGGCCGCTTCCGACATGACAAGAGGGTGTGGATCTTTAGAAGATGGGTGTAAAATTATATCTGCCGCAGCATAAATATCAGGCAACCGATCTACATTGATGAACCCAAGAAACTTTACAGGAAGCTCCATCTTTTTTGCTTCTTCACGAAGCTCTTCCATTTTATTACCATTCCCGGCTACAACAAATTTTATAGAAAACTGGAAGGTTTTATCAGATTCAAGTAATTTTGCGGCTTCAATTATATCAGATGAACGCTTTCTATCATTGATTTTACCTACGGTTAATATGACAATATCACGATCCGAAACCCCAATAGTTTTTCTCTCTTCGGCCCTAACTTTTTGACGATTTAACTGTATCTTCCTATACACATCTTCATCTATTGTAAAAGGCGAGCGAAAAAGTTTTTCATCTTGAACACCATAATGACGGTAATATTCTTCATTGCAGTCACCTACAGTCAAAAAAGCCTTAAACTTATTCAATATAGCAGGCACAATAATACTCTTGAGCATTCTTACTTTTCGAGAGCGAACACCTTTTAGCTCACTGTCTGAAATCATTATGGCAGGCACTTCATTACGCCTGCACCATCTCACCCCCCTCAACGAAGTTACCTGGTTATAACCATAAATCAATACAATATCTGGCTTGACCTCATCCAGCCTTGAGCCCACGCTTGGATTATTTATATCCAAAGGGGATGTTTTTTTAATTCTTTCAGCCTCTTCCAGGAAAATATAATTATACCCACTAAGCAAGTCCATGTTCCAGCTAATTTCTTCATTCATATCCTTGTCGAAGTATGCACTTAGTCCAATCTTTGAAGCATATATCACTGTCAAATCAATTTCATCAACCTTTGCCAAAGCCCGGTAAAATGGCACAAAATGCTGGATGGGGTGGGATACAATAATGGCCAGCCTTGTCTTGCCGGAACCAGCCTGACCATATTCACTATCACCAATCATTCCGACCACTCCTCATTCAGCAATTTTTTCATTCGCCTGTCAAAAGCTGCAAAGCGGAAATTATCATGCCAGCGTTCACGTCCGGCCTGCCCCATGGCCTGAGCCTTGTCAGGGTTGCTCAGCAAAAAGACAATGCGCTCTGCCAGATCACGAGGCTTTTCCAGGTTCACATTATAACCGGTCAAACCATCAATATTCACTTCCTGCCCGGCATCATGCACGGAAGCTATGACCGGCAGTCCGTAACGCATGGCCTCTATGTAAACCAGGCCAAAACCTTCTTTCCAGCTTGGCTGAACAAAGAGTTGCGCCTGTTTCCACAGGGAAGGCATATCTGCCTCCGGCACAAAGCCAAGCACCTCGATATTTTCCCGTGCCGGCGAGGAAGCAGCCAATTGTCTGAGCAAATCCAGGCCATCACCTCCCCCGGCCAGCAGCAAGCGGGCATTGGGAATGGCCTTGACGACATCTGGCCAGCATTCAACAACTTCCCTATGGCCCTTGCGGAAATTGTCCTTGTCGCTGCGCCCGATGAGCAAGGCAACAGGAGGCCCGTCAAAACCGGGCATGACAGTCGGCGCCTCATCTTCTTCTGTTGCCAGCCAGCAGACATGGGCATTGTCAAGGGGGCCGTGTATCTCCTGAAATCTCTCCAGCGTAAAGCGGGAATTGGAGAGCACAAAATCAGCTTCCCGCAAGGCCCGCTTCCGCCCTGCCGACAGGCTGTCCCAGACTTCAACCCCGTGGATCCAGACGCCATAGGGTCTGCGCAGACCCGGCAGCCGTCCATGGGCCCGTGCCATGCCAACAGAATCATACAAAAATCGGTCATGCGTCAAAGCGGCAGCATGAGCGCGCATCGCATATGACAACCGGCTTCCGTGCGCCAAACGGGATTGGCAGCCATCTATGATTACTGGCTCGCTGTCCAGCAGGGAAAGCATGGAAAAACGCCGACTTTCCCTGGCCAGCACCTTTGCGCTGATCCGGGTCACTCTGGCTATGCCGCCTTTCCCAGCCTCCAGCAGGGTTGCGCCAAGAAACCATCTGCAATCGGAAACTGACAATGCATGTTCTTTCTTATGCCTTGACAATCCTGTCACCATAGCTTTGCCTCCTGGGTCTGAGAGTGTTGCGAGTATCGATAATCAGTGAGCAGCTTGCCACCAGTTTTTCCCAGTCAATATTGTCATGATTGGTGACAATCAGCGCCGCGTCATACCGGCTAATTTCTTCGGCAGTCCAGGGCACGCTTTTCATTTCCGCCAGTGCGGCATATTCACGAGTTGTGGGAATTTCGGGCACAAAGGGATCATGAAATGCTATTACCGCTCCCTCTTCTCGCAACAGCTCCATGATCTCAAGGGCCGGGCTTTCACGAATATCATTGACATTCTTTTTGTAGGCCACCCCCGCCACCAGCACTTTTGAGCCATTGAGCGCCTTTTTGTGCTGGCGGCTCAGAGCTCCGGCCAGCCGACTGACTACATAGGACGGCATGGCGGTGTTGATCATGCCAGCCAGCTCGATAAAGCGGGTATTGCGGCCAAATTCCCTTGCCTTCCAGGTCAGATAGAAGGGATCAATGGGGATGCAGTGCCCGCCAAGGCCGGGGCCGGGATAAAAGGCATCTCCTTATACACAACTCAAGCCAGCTCTCCTAATTCCTGGGCCAATTGAATGCCATAGATACAATCTTGTATCCGCTGAAGCCCCATCCAGATGCTCTTCGCGCCCGGATCGCCGTCACCCTTTCTTCCAAGAAAGCCGCCCAGCTTGGCGATCTGCCGGAGTACGTCG
>DRLX01000127.1 GCA_011322715.1 Desulfobulbaceae bacterium | reverse complement strand
TCAGGCTGCGCGCAGGGTTTTTTCCCGCTGAATAATTTCTGATGCCAACCGGATATAGGCCTGGGAACCTGAACAGGTGTGATCATAAAGCAGGGCCGGTTTGCCATAAGAAGGCGCTTCCGAAATCCTGACATTACGCGGAATGACGGTTTTATAAACCTTGTCCCCAAGATAGGCCCGGACATCATCCGCAACCTGCCCGGACAGATTGTTTCGCTTGTCAAACATTGTCAGCACAATACCGTGAATATCCAGCTCCGGGTTCAAGGTATTGCGCACCCTCTCAACAGTGCGCAAAAGCTGACTCAACCCCTCCAGAGCAAAAAACTCACATTGCAGGGGAACCAGAACCGAATCAGCGGCGGCCAGGGCATTGATTGTCAGGAGATTGAGGGAAGGGGGGCAATCCACGAGAATATAAGAATAGTTACGATCATGAATCGATTCGGGCATTTGCTCGATCAATTCTGCAATGGCATCCTTGAGGCGGTATGTCCGTCTCGCTGATTCTGAAAGCTCAAGTTCTGCGCCCAGCAAGTCAAGTGTTGAAGGCGCAACATGAAGCCGGGGAATGGAAGTCTCCACAATGGCATCCGACAGGGTCTTGCGCCCGATCATCACATCATAGGTTGAGTTCTTTCTCTGGGACTTGTCCAGACCCAGACCTGTACTGGCATTTCCCTGTGGATCAAGATCGACAACCAGCACATCCTCTTCAACCGCCGCCAGAGCTGTTCCCAGATTGATAGCCGTTGTGGTTTTGCCAACGCCGCCCTTTTGGTTGGCCAGGGTCAGTATGCGAGGCATGTGAACCTGTTTCTTGCGGAATTTTCCCAAATTAAACATGATTTACATTTCCAGATCTTGCTTGGACATCATTCACCACCAGAATTTTGCCTGACGGGTCCGTCTGGCTTGCGTGAATTTCAGATTTGATAATCCAACATTTAGAGGCCTTGGTCAATTCTTCATCTAGATATTGACCCTTAAGAAACAAACACCGGCTATTTATCCCCAGAAAAGGTTGCGCAAAATGCGAAAGCTTGTCCACAGAAGCCAAAGCTCTGGCGCTTATAAGATCAACAACACGCTCACCGGGCCTGAAATCTTCCAATCTCCGATTGAGAACCTGAACCCTTATATCGGTCAAACGGGCCGCCTCACGTAAAAATGCACATTTCCTTGCATTACTCTCCACCAAGGTAAACCGGGCCTCTTTCCGCTCCTGCAAGGCCATGGCCAGAATAAGACCAGGAAATCCTGCGCCGCTCCCCATATCCAGAAAAGATGTAGCGCCGGAAGGAATATATTTCAGCAATTGAAGGGAGTCGGCAATATGCCGATCCTTGAGTCTGGAGATCTCGCCAGAGCCCACCAAATTCATTCTGGAATTCCATTTTGAAAGCAGGGAAATAAAAACTTCAAGCCTCTGTCTTGTTTCACGTGAAACATTCTGAAATCCGGGTGCTGTAGGGCGGGAGGATTTTTTATTCGTTTCAGACATGAATCAAACCATTAATTGCCGTGTTTATGATCTTGTATTTTTTACATATCTTAAAAGAGAAGTCAGTGCCGTTGGCGTCATGCCGTCAATTCTTGAGGCCTGACCCAATGTCTTGGGCTGTACCTGAGCAAGCTTTTCTCTCAGCTCCCATGACAAACCCTTTACATTCTCATAATCAATTCGGCCTGTAAAAACCAGACTTTCTTCCCTACGGTAGGCCCTGATTTCCTCATCCTGTCGATCAAGATATACCGAGTAGTGCGCATCGATTTCAATCTGCTCTGAAATTTCTTCTTCCATCATGGAAAGCTCCGGCCAGATATTTGTCAGCTTCCTGACAGTAACATCCGGGTAGGCCAGGAATTCCAGAGCCGTTCGCCGAACACCGTCTTTGGCAACCCTGATCCCAAATTTCGCAGCTCTGTCGGGCGTTAGTGTTAACCCGGAAAGTTGTTTTCTGGCGGCTTTTATCTTGTTGATTTTCTCTTTGTAAATCTTGTTGCGATCTTTCCCCACACACCCATAGCTCAACCCGACATCATTCAACCTTTGATCTGCGTTATCTGATCTCAGTCTTAACCTGTATTCAGCACGTGATGTAAACATCCGGTAGGGCTCAGTAATCCCGCGCAATACCATATCATCTATCATCACTCCGATATAGGCATCAGCCCTGTCCAGGATCATTGGATCCTCTCCAGAACAGAATCTGGCCGCATTTACACCTGCGATGAGACCTTGTGCCGCGGCCTCCTCATACCCCGTAGTTCCGTTAATCTGCCCCGCAAAAAACAAACCCTTTATGGTTTTGGTCTCCAGAGAATGCTTGAGAGCTCTGGGGTCAATATAGTCGTATTCAATGGCATAACCCGGCCTGATGATATGCGCATTTTCAAGACCTTTAATGGAATGTATGAAGGCTTTTTGCAGATTTTCATCAAGAGATGTGGATATCCCGTTGGGATAGACCGTATCATCATTGAGCCCTTCAGGTTCAAGGAATATCTGATGTGATGTCTTGTCAGAAAACCGGATAACCTTATCCTCTATGGACGGGCAGTAGCGAGGACCTTTACCACTGAT
>DRLX01000126.1 GCA_011322715.1 Desulfobulbaceae bacterium | reverse complement strand
TGAAAAACACATCGCAGCGGCAGGAGTAACAGGACCGCAGTCATAAAAAAACTATTGTCTCACCAGGGCGATTATTTCTCCGGGTTCAGGGAAACGTCCTTCTTTTTTTTTGGAAAAAACAATTTCTCCATCCACGATAACTTCATAAACACCGCCGCTGCCCTGGACGAGTTCAACATCCAGGTCCTGTCCGAATGCTGCCAGCAGTTCATCCTCCAGCCTGGAGGCACGGGGTTTATAATTTCACTGACCACAGTATTCAATACGCACTTTCATAATTTCTCCCATAAAATGGCATGAAAAAAGCAACCTGTATATTCACATGTTGCGACCTGTCCGGACAACTCTTCAATTGCCGATATTCTACCATAGAGAACATTCCCTGCAAAGGGTGGCGCAAAGGGGTTTGATTCCATCAATTACTTTTTCTTTCCCAAACCTTAAACTTCGGGCTATTATACTGGTATGATTTCATCGAAAATTTGCTCAACAACCGTACGTTACGCCCATGCCCGTTTATGAATACTCTGCCCTGAACCCGGCCGGAAAAAAACTTAAAGGGATAATAGAGGCGGATTCACGGACTGCCGCCAGACAAAAAATTCGGCAGGCAGGCAACTACCCTGTTGATATCAAAGAAACTCTTTCAGGGAAAAAGGGGGAGAAAAAGAGAAAATTATCCTTTCCCCGGCTGGGCGGACGCATCAAACAGCAGGAGGTGCATATCGCCACCCGCCAGTTGGCCACCCTGCTTGGCGCCGGTATTCCATTGGTGCCCGCCTTAAACGGCCTCATCGAACAGACAACCAATCCCGCCTTTCGCACTATTATTGCCCAGATAAAAGACCAGGTGAACGAGGGGAACTCTCTGACCGCCGCCCTTTCCGAGCATCCACGTATTTTTTCAAAGATTTATATCAATATGGTCCAGGCGGGTGAGGCTTCCGGCTCTCTGGATGTCGTCCTGGAACGACTCGCTGATTTTGGTGAAAACCAGCAGGCGCTGAAATCCAGAATTACGGCCGCCCTTATCTATCCGATCTTCATGGGCTTTGTCGGTGTCGGCGTTTTATTTACTCTTATCACCGTCATTATTCCCAAAATCACCAAAGTCTTTGAAGGTTCCAAACAGGCACTGCCTCTGCCGACGCTTTTTCTCATCAGCCTGAGCAACATGCTTGCCCACTACTGGTGGCTTGTTCTGCTGCTGATTATTGCTCTTATAATCGGGGTACGCTATGTACTTGATCGACCAAAAGGACGCCGGTTCTGGGACCGAATGAAGCTGACCCTGCCGGGCCTGAGTGATATCAATATCAAGATAGCCTCGGCCAGATTCAGCAGGACCCTGTCCAGCCTGCTGCATGCCGGCGTTCCCCTATTCACCTCACTCGGCATAGTAAAAAACATCCTCAACAATACCCTGCTGGCCGATGTTATCGACAATGCTGCGGTTGAACTGGAAAAGGGGAAAAGTCTCTCTGATATCCTGCGCAAAAGCAAATGGTTCACGCCGATGCTGGTGCAGATGATAGCCGTTGGGGAACAGAGCGGCGCCCTTGAGAAGATGCTGGATAAGGCGGCAACGAGCTATGAAAAAGAGATTGAGGCAAAAATCCTTGCCCTGACTTCAATGATAGAGCCGATCATGATCCTCGGTATGGGGCTGGTGGTGGCTTTTATCGTTATCTCCATTCTCCTGCCCATCTTTGAGATGAATCAACTGATCAGGTAATTTTACAAAACTACGTCATAATACCCTGTTACATGCCATAGAGGTACCCTGCCGCCGAAAGACCTCAGGTGACGCGAAAGACCTCTTCAAGGGTGGTCAGGCCGGCCAGCACCTTGCGCAGGCCATCCTGTCGCAGGGTGCGCATACCCGAGGCCAGCGAAGCCAATGCCTGTCTTTTGAGCTGACCGGCATCCGAGGTCGTCAGAATCAGACTCTTCAGGGTATCGTTTAAGACCATCAACTCGAAAAGGGCTATCCGTCCTTTATATCCCGTTCCCATGCATTCCGGGCATCCATGCCCATGGTAGAGCACCCGATCGCCGAACTTGATGGGGGAAAGACCGACCCGGGCAAGATATTCCTGGTCCGGCTTGTAGGAATCACGACAGTGGGGGCAGATTTTACGCACCAGCCGCTGGGCAAGGATAGCATTCACCGACGAGGAGACCAGAAAGGGTTCCAGCCCCATATCAATGAGCCGGGTCACGGCGGAGGCGGAATCATTGGTATGCAAAGTTGAAAAAACGAGATGGCCGGTGAGGGCGGACTGAATAGCAATTTCAGCGGTTTCCAGATCACGAATTTCACCAACCAGTATAATATCAGGATCCTGACGGACAATGGTACGCAGACCACCGGCAAAGGTCAATCCGATCTTGGTATTGACCTGCATCTGGCTGATTCCGTCAATCTGATACTCGATGGGATCCTCAACGGTGATGATATTGATGCCGGGCTGATTAAGAATGGAAAGCGCTGAATAAAGGGTGGTCGTCTTGCCGCTGCCGGTAGGGCCGGTGACGAGAATGATGCCGTAAGGCGCTTTGATCAGCTGAAGAAACCTGGCCAGGTCCGCCTTGCTCATACCCAGACTTTCCAAAGAGAGCAGGACCGCTGATTTGTCCAGAAGACGCATGACCACCCGCTCGCCGAATGCCGTGGGCAGCGTTGATACCCGGAGATCGATATTCTTATCAGCAATCCGGATCTCAATCCTCCCGTCCTGGGGAAGCCTTTTTTCGGCAATATCCATCTTCGCCATGATCTTGATGCGGGAGATCAGCTTGGACTGGACATGCTTGGGCGGTGAATACATATCATAAAGAATGCCGTCCACCCGCTTACGGATCTTGACCCGGTCCTTATAGGACTCGATATGGATATCACTGGCATTGTCACGCACGGCCTGGGAAAGGACCAGATTGACCAGCTTGATGACCGGCGCATCGCTGGTATCATCAAGCAGGTCCGCCGTCTCCTCTATTTCCGAAAGGATGGACTCGGGATCTTCTTCGTCGATATCCTGCAATACCTGATCGGCGGCATCCCGACTGCCCGAATCATAGGCGGAGTTAATGGCCACAAAGATCTCTTCCTGCGGCGCAAGAACGGTCCGGATCCCGTCCCACTGCAAAATTCCGGTCAAATCGTCGAGCTGCTGAAAATAATGGGGCTCGGCCACGGCAACATAGCACTCCTCCGGTGTCGCTACCGGGATCATCATATATTTTTTCAAAAAACCGATAGAAACCCGGTCAATAAAAAAAGGGTCCAGGTCCGTCGGTAGCGTGATGCGCAGATCCAAACCGGATTGGATGGAACGGGCCCGGAGCAGGTCTTCCTCACTGATCTTCTTCCGCCCGACCAGCATCTCGCCGAGACGGCGGCCATTGTCCGCCTGAACGGTCAAGGCGTCCTGAATGTCACCGGGCTCAACCCCGAACTGTTCGACAAGAATTTCACCGAGATGCTTCATAATGATTTATTTTTATTCCGTAATTACTCATGGAGTGAAGCACCTTACCCGGCATAACCCCCATACTTGTAACTGCTTACAGGGTGCCGGAGATTTTCGTGATCAGGCCGGCGTAGCGTATTAGTCATACGTAAATCAGCCTGAGCGCGGAGGTAAGCGTAGACTCCGAAGATTCGGTGCCCTGTGAGCAGTTACTTTATTCCTTAAGCTTCTTTTGATTATTCTTCAACTGGTCCAGATTTTCTTTGGCAAGTTTTTTTAATGATTCTATGGCCGCAGCGCCACCGACGAACTGATCGGTGGTTTCAAGCCGCAATACCTTGTTGTAGAGTTTCGCGGCCCGTTCTCTATCGCCCTGGCGCTCACAGGCAACCCCAAGATTGACAAGCGCATAGGGATTTTTCGGATCAATCTTCAAGGCCTCTTCAAAATACTCTTTTGCCCTATCATACTCCTTGTTCTTCAGCCCGGCAAAGCCGAGGTTCGTCAGTTCCATGGAGTGCTGTGGATTCGGCGCTTTGTTTAACTGATCTTCCACAATGGCGCTGGAACCCTTTTTGATATCCTCCATGATATCACGTTTCTTATAGTAAATAGAGGCCAGTTCCGCAGGATTATCGACAATTTTCGGGGTGATAAAAATATACAGATTGGTTTTATTATGAAAGGTAGTCCGTGTTTTAAACAGCCAGCCGAGAATGGGAATATCACCAAGTAACGGCACCTTGAACTCACTGGATGAGGAATCCTGTCCGATTATGCCGCCGATAACAATAGTCTCGTTATTATGGACGACCACGGTGGTGTCGGCCTTGCGTTTGAAGGTGGTTGGTGTGCCACTGACATCATTGGGATTTTTCAGCTTGATCACCTCCGCCATGATCTCAAGTCTGAGCACATCAAAATGGTTAATCTGTGGGGTGATTTCGAGGGTGGTTGCCACATCCTTGTATTCGTAATTGGTATAATCCTGCTGGGCGGTTGTAGTATTCTGGCTGGTAATATAGGGCACGTTTTCACCGACAACGATGGAGGCCTTTTTATTGTCCATGGTCAGAATCTGCGGAGTGGCCACAATATTGATGTCGGAATCATTGCGAAAGGCCTTGAGGACGGCACCCAGGTTGGGAAAGATGACATTGCCTATTTTTATGCCCTGCTTCATAACGCCGAAGGTGAATCCGGCCGGAAGGACCGGCGGCGTTTCCTTCAAGCCGTTGATAACATCAAATGGTCTGGCCGGATTGCCGCTGAAACCTGTTGCAACGGTGCCGGTGCCGTCATCAAAATTACCGGCTCCACCCCACTGCACGCCCACTTCAAAGGATTTATCCGCCGAGACCTCCATGATCAAGGCCTCGAGATACACCATGCGCCTTGGGATATCCAATTTCTTAATAACGTCTTCAAGGGCCATGTACTCTTCGCGCGGAGCGGTAATGATAAGTGAGTTGGTTTCCTTATCGGCGGTGATCTTTACCTGGTCTGAAATTGCCGGGGCCTTTGTGCGGACTTTCTTTGTGCCGGCCTTTTTTTCCGGCAGGTTGGCCAAAACCTTGACCATCTCCTCGGCATCGGCATTTTGCAGGTAATAGACATGAATATCACCCTCTCCCCGGGGAATTTCCGTATCAAGCTGGCTAAGAAGTTTTTTAATCTTTTTAATTTGCGGCCCGGGAGCAAAAACGATGAGCGAGTTAGTCCGCTCATAGGGAATAACGCGAATGATCTGACGACGTGATCCTTTTTTCACCGCATTTTGAAAAAGCCTGCCGATGGATTTTCCCACCGCCGAGGCCGATGCGTATTTCAAAGGCAGGATAGCCACCTCTTCACCGATGGAGGGAACATCAATGGCCTTGATGATATCCAGGAGCCGCTCAATATTAGACTGAACATCGGTAATAATCAGAATGCCGGATTCCGGATGAGAAATAACCACACTGGTCTTGGACACCAGAGGGGCCAGAATCTTTTTCACTTCACGGGGATCGGCATTGGTCAGTTTGATTATCTGGGTGACGACCTTATCTTCCGGGTAGTGCACGCCCGGCTTGCGGATGGTGGCAATGGCCTTGGATCGTGCCTGTACGGCCGGGACGATTTTAATTATCGACCCACTTGGGACCGTGGTAAAGCCATTTACCTCCAGGACCGACTCAAAGACCTTATATGCATCCTCCTCGGATATCCTGGTAGGCGAAATAATAGTCACCTTGCCCCGCACAGCCCGGTCAACGACAAAATTCTTCTTTGTCAACTCACTGATATACTTAATGAACAGATTGATATCCACATCATTAAAATCAATGGTAACATATCGTTGTGACTGTGATGTCCGCGGCTGCACTGTCCCCGGTCGGGACGCATATGACGGCCCGGAAAGACAGAGGAACAGCAAAGGGAAACAGAGCATTACACTATATAATCTTACACGCATGGAACGCACATTCTTTACCCCGATACTCATTGTTTTTCTTTGCCCTGTTCTCTATTCCGGAATGTCCATGAAAAAAAACATGCCTTCCGGTTCCGAAAAGAGGTTAGACAGCTCTTAATTATTGAGTTCTTCCAACTCCGGCGCAAGACTTTGTGGAGCGTCGGCTGCCGGTACACCTTCATCAAGAGTCGGCACCTCTGGTTTTTCCTGTTCCGGCCGACGGATGCGCTCCTTCGGTCTGAAGCTTACCCGTCGATGCGGAACAACCGGCGCAGGCGCCTCGCCGCCCTCCCGGGACAAAGAGGATTCCCGATGCTGAAGACCGGAAGAGGGCGGCTCAGGCATAAAGCCGCCTCGGGTACTTCCGTTCCCACTCCCCTTACGCTCCTTGATCAACAGAAACTGTTTTCTGCCGTTAAATTCAAGAATAACCTTACCCCGTTCAATGGCGGTTATCAATGCCCCCTGAACGGCATCGCCGACCTGATAAAGGTCCTGCTTCTTCTCCTTTTCGTCAACGATAATCGCCCGGGCGTCCCGTTCATCACCGCTGATAGTCCCCTGGAGCACCAGTTTAAGGGTCGTTTCCTTTGGTTCTTCCTTGACCTCGGAGGCGACACTCTTTTTCGCACCGCCCTCCTGGACCAGTACGGCCTCAAAAATATTACGATCAATGATGGACTGAAAATCATTATTATTTTTCTTTGGTTCCGACGACTTTTTCACCTGTTTCCGAGCGGCCATCGGAGAGACGGCAAGCTGTTTTTTCGCCGACCCGGAAGTGGAAAGCAGCCTTTTCTCCAGACGGCCATACCAGAGGTGGACACCCGCATACACCAGAGTGAAGAGCAATACAAGTGTTGCGGCTCGACGGACCACCCTTACCTCCTGTTTCCCTGGAGACGATTCATCGCCTCGGACAAACCATTAGCAAAATGGATACCTGGTTCAGCGGCAGTTCCGCTGAGGGTAAAGGGCAGGCTGCCGTTCTTGAGAAAGGAACGGATTATCCCGGCCATTTTGTTATTGTCGCCTCCGGCAAACAGTTCCGACCGGGGCGTCAGCCTGCCGGTAAACTGCAGTCGAAAATCGGATAGACTGTCCGCCGGTTCAATCCGACCGTTGAATATGGCCGTCATTTTCGGCGATACAAATTTTCCCTGTTCAATAATCCACCTGCCTTCCCGATACGTAAATGGAGTCTCGATAGTCGAATACGGCAGCTTGACAAGGCCAAGGACTGCTTTTCTCAAAGGCAAGGTGCCGTCACGCATAATTATCTTTCCCTCTATTACCTGCTTTTCCGTGGATCGGCGGACACCGTGCCAGGAAAAACCGCCCTCGGCAATTCCATTAACTTGACGCTGTAAACGCTTGCGCAGCGCTTCCATCTGCTGGATCTGGAGGCCGGAAAATTTTCCCCGGCAATCAAATTGTCGAAATCCTGTACTCGCAACAAGACGGCCCTCGGCAGTACCGCCAAAAAGACGCATACGGTACCTGATCAACTTATTTTTACTCAAAAGTCGCGCCGGGTCGGGAACAAGATCAAGCTGTCCAATCCTTATCAACGGTACCTTTTCCCGGACCGGGGTGAGCGTTATGCCGCTTACATGCATACGCCCCGGCAAGGCGGGTTTCAACGTCTCTATGTTCCAGACATAACGCGGAGTTTCGGCATTCAACTGATGTTCCAGCCAGGTTTTCACCGTATCCGCCGGAAATTTCCACCAGAGCAGGCAGACCAGCACCACCAGGGTATACAACAGGTAGCCGAGTGACGACAGCAACCAGCGCATCATGGCACCTTTTTCCACGTTTGTCGTTGCTCATCCATGACCATTCTCCCGGCGGCTGATACTGATTACCTGAATCAGCACATCAAGACTTTTTTCTATTTTTTTATTCTCCTGGATGGATATCCGTTTCACCGTCACGATATTTTCAGGCGATTCAATATGATTTAAAAAATCAACCAACTGCTGGATCCCGATAGCCTGCAGCTTCATCTCCACCATGATCTGCCGTAACGTTCCCTCGCCGGTCATGGATGATGGCTTCATATAGGCGATATGGTCCTTGATTTTACTCTGGGTCGCCATTTTTTCCAGAAAGGAAAACAGACTGAATCCGGCAGCCCTGGCATTAAGCTGTTTTTCGAGGCTGTTGCTCTGCGCATGCAGTTGTCCATATTTCTGCTGCATGGCCTTCATTTCAACAATCTCCCGCTCCCTGGCGGCAATCGCCCGGGCAAGTCGTTTCCGCTTGTCAAGAAGAGGGAACATGACAAACTGGACAAAGGCAAAAACCAGCAGCACAACGCCGCCTATCATCAGGGTTGTTTTGTCCCGTTTTGACAGCGCCATCAGGAGGCCTCACCCAACAGCAAATGGATTTCAAAACGAATTTTGCCCTTTTTCTTGTCTGCGGCAGCCGACACGATCTTAACCTCGGCATACCGGGGGGAAGCGGCAAGTTTATTTTTAATCACATCCACATTATTAAAGGCATCGGTTACTCCTTTCATTTGTACGCTTTCCCGGTCAATCACCAGTCGGGAGACATGAATGGTAACATCTTTGGGGATGCGACTGGAAATATCGGCCAGGAGAGTAAGCGCCCGTTTTTCACCTGAAAATAGCGGCAATGCGACTTCCGCCCCCTGCACCTCCTGCAACCTGGACTTCATCTGCAGATAGGGACGGGTTACCCTGGTCGCCCCCGGAAAAGTCTGTTTATAGATATCGACCATTTGTTTGTGCAGATCAGCGGCGCGGACATCAAGATTGTGGTATCCGACCCATAACAGCGCGGAACCGGCAAGAAGAACCAGGCCGATGCCGGCCGCAATCGCCGTTAAAGAGCGTCTGGAAAAAAGGGAAATCGGCCCCGGAGCAAACTCATCTTTGAGAAAATTCAGCCCGGTCTGGTTTTTCTTTTTCTGCAGGCCACTGACGGCAAGAAGAAAGGCAGATCCATAGAGCCGGTTGTTCCATTGACTCTGGACCGATTCCGTAAGCCTCATGCCGGAAAAAACATCCATCGGCTCCCAGGTTATTGCAGGCAGAGTTAGCTCCCGTCCGAAAAACGACTGCCAGGAACCGGATGCGGCAATGCATCCTGAAAGGATTACCTGCTGTGGAGACAGTGGTCCTTCGCCCTCCGCGCCGACATAATACAGGCTGCTGAGAATGCGATCACAAACCAGATGCATATACTGCTCGGCTGTTTTTCGATCAACGGTAAGGACGATTTCTCCATTTTCGGTCAAGGAGGTCGTAAAAACCGGCTCCGGATAGGCTATTCTCCGCATAAAGACAACCTGTCCGTCCGCCCACAGGGCCATGAGCAAGGCATGGGGACCACCATGGAGAAACAGAATCGGGTCGTTCCCCACATTATTCCCGGCTATATATTGCCGTACCAGGAGTTCGAGGGAAACGGCAATGGTTCGAACCGGCAGTCCATTTTCCATTAGTGCAGGAAAAAAGCCTGTCAGCATATCTTTTTCGACTGCGGCCACCATTACCCGGCTTCCCTGCTCCTCTCTGCCGGTTACCGCAAAATCAATGATCTGCCGGTCAACAGGCGTCAGCAGTTGTTCTTCAAGCTCCAGGGGCAGGACCTGGGCCATTTTTTTCCGGTCGGTAAAGGGAAGGGTCAGATTGCGAAAACTCAACGCGGAAAGCGGCAGACCGATGACACAGCCGTCGGCGACAACATCAAGCCGGGCAAGCAGCTCGGCCACACATGTCGACAATTGCGATGAATCATCAAGCCTTATCGATGCACAGGCAAGGACAAGCAACTCCGAGCCGTGTTGTTCAACAACAACGGAGCAGAGCATATCTTCCTGTATATCAAGGCTGAGTATTCGTTTTGCCATGTTTTTTTTATTTCACGACACCATCAACAATTATTGTACGTGCCGTAGGGGCGAATTGATTCGCCTGTTATGTGGTGAACAATCGCAACAACCATGAAAAAATATCGCGGACAAATCCGCTCCTGTATCCCGGTTGGGGCGAAGTCATGAGTAACAGTCATCAGATTCAGTCCACCCGCCAGCTCAATAGATCCTGCTCCTTTGTTTGTGGGTCCCGATAAAGAAACCCTGCACCGGTTTGCTCCAATCCGTTGATGTCCGCTGTTATGGTCACCAGAAAATACGAACTTATCGTCGTGACGAGGTTACCATCAAAGACAATATCACCCGGGAAATCAGGAGCATGCCGGTACCATTGCGGATTTTTCAGGGCGCCAAGATTCTCTTTTTCTTTTCGGAAGGTGATAAGTGCGCCAACCATGTCTTCATCCACTCCGGGGGCCAGCGCCTGCAGGACACGGGGAGGCGCGGTGTTTATATTTATTTTGCCATCCTGACCATAAATTGTCAAATAGTCAATAATTCCCTCATGTTCTTTGTCTCCATACACCAGCTTCCGGGTAAAGCCCTTAACCAGCAGCAGCTCTTCCGGATACTGCAACGGACCATTCCTGCAGACATATGGTGTATCGAGCGACTGATAATAGCCGCTTTCCGCTCCGTGGTCCCGCTCATTATCGTCCTCATCCAGCCAATCGCTGAGGGCGTCAACCAGGGCTACAGCCTCCTGCCGCCCTTCAACACCAAATTTTCCGGAGAGAAGAAAACGAATCCAGAGCTCGCGCTGTAATTTTTCAGGGTTCTTGCCGTTTACTTTTCCCGGAACCTTTGATCCCGGTTGACGCCGTGCCCCCCTGCCCTGGTTCTTTGTATTTTTTTTGCTCCCTACCAGTCGGTTAATCTGAATCCTGCCCGACATGTCCTGCACATGGACGGAGAGCTGCATACCGGCAAAGAGCGTGTGCAGGGCCTCTTCATCTGGAGTGTTCCACCCGTCAAGCAGGGTGTCATAGTGTTGTTTCCGCTGATCGGCAAACAACGAGGCACGGACAAGATTAAGGCCGGAGATAAGCGCCTCATCCATGCGCACGGACTCCTGCAGACCACGTGAAGCCTGCATCTGCCAGTTAACGCTGGTTGCCAGATCAACGGTAACGGCGACCAGAAAGCTGATGGCGGCCAGAGTCATCAACAGGGCCATCCCTGAATCGTCGACAAATACGGCATGAATATAATGACGGATACCCTTTTTCTGACACAACCGCAATGGAAGAAAACTCCAATCGTGTTTCATAAGATATCCGAATTACCGCCCACTTGCGCTGATCATGCCGGTGGGGAGCAAGACTTTGGTTTGAAAACGCAGGCCGGTTTCCCGGTCAGTATCCAGCCGAAACTCCAGGGTACAGCCAACCGCCGTCGGCAGCCGATGTTTGCGTTTTTTTTCGTCGACTCCGGCGTCCGGATCAACCCGTGTGTCCCAGGAATCATGCTCTTCTCCCCGGGCATCAAAATAAGTAAATACCACGGAGCGCAGATGATCGGTAAGCAAAAAACCATTGTCGCCGACTTTCCGTCCATCCTTTTTTTTTTCACGCGGCACCACCACCTGATCACTGCGCAATAAAAGCATTTGCCCATTATCCTCAGGGTCCCGTGTCAGCAGATAACTGATTTCCGCCATACCGGGATGGCCTTTTTTTGGATCAAAGACCTGATGGGCCATGGAGACAAAGCGTAAGACAGCCTGTTTTATTTCCCCACCCTCAACCGGATGGCCGACGAACTCGCCGTCATCGGTCAGGATTGCCGATTCCAGGTCCCGGCAGATTCGCTCCATGGCCACCTGGGCCCGATAGTAGAGATCGCCCTGGTCCCGGGTAGCCTCCACAACCCGGAGCGATCCGGAAAGCGACAGGGTGATCATACTGACGACTAAGGCCAGAATCACGGTTGCCAGCATGATCTCCAGCAGAGTAAATCCGCGACAACAGCGAAGAAGCCTGTTCCCGTCCGGTCCACTGCGCGAGCCCCTCATCTTCATCACGACGAACCGACCGGCTTAATGGGCGCCATCATGATCCGACGAACGACAAACCGTTCATCCGTCTCAAGATCAGATGTTATTGTCAGATCAACGGCCTTCAACATATCATCACCGTCTTTGATACCCGTATCATCCTCACCAAGCTCCCGGATATCTACCTTCCAATGATAGTCGGAAAAGTCCTCATCAAAATCTCCTTCATCCGACTGCAGTTCATCAAAACCAGCAAGGGTAAGTTCGGTCATCTTCTGTCTGGCCAGCAGGGATGCCGTGGTTTCAAAACGGGAGGCGGTGGCTATGGAAATACTTTGCGATTGGGCACCAATCAAGGTGACCAGGGCAATACCGATAATGGTCACCGAAACCATGACCTCAAGAAGTGTGAATCCCGCTCGGGATCGAACCATCATTGGAAGGTATCCTGTTCAAGCGTCCTATAAGAATCATATAACCTGGTGACGCCGAGAAAGGGTGACAGAGCCAGGGTCATTTCCCGGCCTGAATCATCCTGTAAGTGGATCAGGGTTTTATCGACATACCCCTTTTTGGAAAACATAAGTTTGAGCTCGCCCGAATCTCTCTTGCCCCCATGAACCGAGCTGAAATCAACAACCCGAACACCGGACGACAGATACAGCGGCCGGATGGACAGGGGTGTATTTGCCTCTTTGTTCTCGGCGGCCCGGACCGTAAAGACCCGCGCTGCAGGATCAAAAATCAGCAGGTACGGCCGATGTTCAATCCTGGCCTGCTGCCCGGTTTCATTGACAAGGCCAATCAGTTTACGGGCCGTTGCCTTGAGTTGATCGGTAAACAGGGAAGTACGGATTTTGGGCACGGCAAAGGCGGTCAACAGGGAGAGCAATACCATGACAACGAGCAACTCCATCAGGGTAAAGCCGTTTTTTCGACGTTGTTGCAGAAACCGGGGAGATAAACCAGCATAGCTGGACCAGGTAATCCAGCCACAACGAACGATGAAAACCACCAACGTCGGCATGGTTAGCTCCTTGCTACCGGTGATTTTCAGATATAAATAAAAGAATTCTCAAAAAATTATTTGAGTTCCCAGTTGTTGATATCGGCGTCATTGCCCTCACCGCCGGGTTCACCGTCGGCGCCGTAGGACATCAGATCAAAATCCGAATGCAGCCCCGGACTGATATAGACGAAATCATTGTCCCAGGGGTCTTTGGGCACCTTGTTCTTATCAAGATAGCCCCCCTTGCGCCATCTTTTAGCCAGCTTACCGACAGAGGGCGGTTCCACCAAGGCCTGTAACCCCTGCTCGGTCGTTGGATATTTACCGTTATCAAGTTTATACAGCTTCAAGGCCTGCTCAAGGGCCTGAATGTCAATGGCCGCCTTGGTGCGTCTGGCCTCTTCCGGCCGGTCCATAATGCGAGGCACGATCATGGTCGCCAGAATACCGAGGATAACCATGACCACCATAAGCTCGATGAGGGTGAAGCCCTGTTGGGCAATAGACTGTCGTTTATTCTTCATATGCATAAAAAAACCATAAAAAAATTTATCTAATCAATACAAAAAACAATGTGCCCTCAGGCTAGTAGGGATGAACTGCGATGTCTTCGCCGGGCTGCAATGGTCACCAGAGAGAGCAGGAGAAGCAGTATTCCCGCCGCCGGCGGATGCAGAAAAAGCCAACCTGCACCGATCACCGGTACCAGCAGAATGCGGGTCACAAACCGCAATCGGGGTGAGGCCGCTATCCTGTCGGCAAATGGAGGTGAATTAGTATAATACCAGGCAACAAATTTTCTGCCGATGGAATTCGTGTTCAGGTAATGGTCCCGGAACTCGCGCAACACGACGACGGCCGGATCAAGCAGCGACCCATAGGCGGCAGTGGCGATGAAACAGGCGCTGGACGTTTCAAAGAGAATTTGAGGGCCATAATACGTCACGCCACCGACGATGGCATAGGCGCGAACATAGTACCGGGTATCCGGAGCCAGATCCTTGAGAATGGAGCTGTACAGACCTGTGCCACCGCCGTCATTGGTAAATCCTTCTTTCAGCAACTTCAACGAAGAGGACGTCGACGTAGTGGTCGTTACGGCAGGTGTTGTATTGTCGTCGACTGCCTGGGCATGAACGGATGGAACCAGAAAATTTCCTATAGTTTCGGAGGCATCAACCAGCAGGTGACCTGCGTCATCAAGGGGATGAATCGGCAGGAAAGAGGTTGCATTGGTCACGGTAAAGGTAATCTCTAATCCCGTAGAATTTTCATTGCCTGAACTATCCTTGCAGCGTACAAAATAATTGTAGGAAATTGGAGTCTTGAGCGGCAGCACATCACTTGTATGGCTCGTACTTCCCGCCCCGCCGAACGTGCCCGTCATTGAATCAAAGGAAACATCCGAATCTTTGTTATACTTACAGGTTGCATTTTCATTTGTTGTTACGGACAGCCTTATGGAGTCCGCCAAGGTAAAGGTTCCGGGAGTTGTATTGGTAACGACCGGAGCGGTTGTGTCCGTTCCTCCCCCGGAACCACCACCGGAATCCCCACCACCATCAAAGCCGCCGCCGCTGCCGCCGGTGGCACAATCGCCTTTGCAGACCGGATAGGGAGCAATGGAGAAAACAACCCCCCGCTGGGTAACCGAGCCAAGCGCCGCATTGATATTGCCGCCGGAAAAGGCCCCGGTCGCCTTGATATCGGTAATGGGCAGGGTGGTTATGTAAACATTATTGTCCACCGACCCGCCGGCGGCTGTTTTCAAGGTCGTACTCTTACTGTAACGGGCCACCACGGCGCTGGTGGTACCGTTGTCACCAGCCGTGCCCACGGTAACCACTTTACCGTCCTTTTGCATGGCCAGGCCGTAACTCACCGATTCACCGGCTCCAAAAGAGGTGGTGACAACGGCCGGCAGCAGTTGATTTCCATCCGGTTCAGGTTCCGGTTTAAAGGAGGACAACGATTTCTTGATCTGCAGATCGCCGATATGCAGGCTTGCCCCCTTGTTTTCCTGCTCTGCGGCAGAATAAGGAGTGCCGTCATTTGGCCGGTCATAGGTAATCAGCAAAAAATCACGATTACCATTTGTCGTGGTAAAGCCGGCTCCATTCAAACTCTCCGCATCACCGGCAAGACTGTACAGGACATCATCCTCCGGTCCGATTTCAGTCACCAGGATGCCATTATCGCCAAACGCGGTATCAGCACGACCATTGCGGGTAAAACGGAAAAGAGCGGCCGCCCGCTCTCCCTCCGTCCCAACCGAACCGGCGACATAGAAATCACCATTTTCAGCCTGATACATGCCATAGCCCTCGGACACCTCATCACTGCTTAACGTCGTGCCGATGCCTTCACTACCAAAACCGGCGTCCAGGCGACCATCATCGGTAAAACCGGCAAGCATCAACCGAGTGTGAGTGCCGTCCGTATAGGAACCGGAAACAAGGATACGGCCCTCCTCCTTATCAAGCACCATGCCCTGGGCCAGGGCATCGACGCCGACCCCGGTCAGACTCATTCCCTGGTCTCCGAAATCGGTATCAAGACGACCATCCTGCAGATATCGACCGAGAACAACGACACGGCCTTTGGTCCCGGCGGCATTGCCTGCCGCCAAGATGTCACCGTTTTTATCAACGGCAAGGGCCGTAATCTCATCATCACTATTACCGACAGGGGTAATGACCCGACCATGATCACCGAAATCAGTGTCTATTGAGCCATCGGCATGAAAACGCATCAGGAGAAAATCCCGATCACTGCCGTTGCCGGTGTAGCCGCCGGCAACAATGTCGCCATCAGCTGACAGAGCAAGGGCCAGAATTTCATCATCAGCACTGCTGATATCGGCGAGAACCGTACCGTCCCCGTTAAATTCGGGGTCGGGGCTGCCGTCGGGAAGAAGTCGAAGAAGGGACACGGCCAGTGATTCATCATTGGCGGCAGAACCACCCAGGAGAATTTTTCCGTCCTTTTGAATAACAACGGTCTGGGCGCGATCACCATAGGCGCCGATCTCAAGGGAAACGCGCCCGTCAACGCCAAAGGCGGCATCCAGTTCACCGGCATGGGATACGACAGAACTTCCAAAGAACAGACCGGCGATAATGATCAAATGCAAAAATGTTTTCAACATAATACATCTCCTGCCCGAAATTCTGCAGCATGGCACATGAAGAAAGGGTGCCTTGAAAAATTAGAATTTTCGTTCGAGGTCAGGTAAGCGTAGACTCCGAGGAACAGCAAAATTAAAAAGCACAGCATATTGGTCATATGTGAGAATTTTTCATTTTCCTGTAACGCAGAGATCGGGCGAAAAGGCAATTTTTCAAGGTGGCCTAAAGCTAATGCTCCTATTTACAGGATAGCAGTTTCCCTGGATTCCGGCAAATAAAATAGCCGTAAGTCGTCACGAGTACCCCATTTTCGAAGTCTCACAGGCTAATTCTTTTGCAATAAACAGACCACACAACTTATTTCCCAAAGTTACAAACCGGATAACGACACTGTTTACAATTTCGACACAGCCCTCCATGCCCCATGTCCGCCAGTTCCCGTCTACCGATACGCTCTCCGGTCAGGATTCTGGGAAGAATCAGATCAAAAATGGTAATCTTGTGAAACATTCCACAGGCGGGAAGGCCCAGCACGGGGATATTACCAATCCTTCCGACCAGAAACATGGCGCCGGGCAGCACAGGAGTGCCATACACGGTATCTTCGGCACCGGCCTCTTTAATACCCATGCGGGTCACATCGTCGGGATCAACAGACATACCGCCGGAAGTGATAATAAGGTCGGCACCGGCCTCAAGACATTTTTTGATTTCTGCGGCAATCTTGCCGGGATCATCCGGAGCAAAGCCGACCATGGCCACCTCTGAACCAAGTTCGGCTAACTTCTCGCGTAACACCTGTTCAAATCTGTCTTCAATGCGCCCATAAAACACTTCGGAACCGGTGATGACCAACCCGGCCCGTACCTTTTTCAACGGCAGAACACGGACGATCGGC
>DRLX01000125.1 GCA_011322715.1 Desulfobulbaceae bacterium | reverse complement strand
TTGTAATCAATGCCAAAGATCGGTGAAATAGCTGCAAGACCCCTTCCAATACAGCATGTTCGATCTGCTAAATTTGTTGGACCAACAGGAGCCCTAACTGATAAAAGGGTAGAGTTTTTTTCAGCTATTTTTTTCGGATTAGAGCAATATTTTTGTACTGTTGGGAAAATTTTGCCAAATTCTGCCTTGCCCTGAAAAAAAGGCAAACCATTACCGACGGTATTGTATGTAGAGGATGGGGGAGACTGTCCCATCACGATATTTGTAAGTGTCGGTAATTTTTCTAAAATCCAACCATCAGGTAACTTCCCCCTTTCTAAATTTATAGAATTCATAATCACGCCGCCAACGCCTCATTCAACTCATCAATCAACGGCTCCATTTTCTCGCCGAACAGGTGGTACATCCTTCCCAGCCCGCCCCGCGCATCAAAGGGGGCAAATTCCAGGTCATCCGGTTCCAGGTGAAAGGAACCGGCAATATGGTCGCGGATCATGCGCAGCCATTGCATCTGCTCTTCGCTGAACTTGTGCCTGTTGCCGCTGTGGCGGTTGAGAATCCACTGCTGAAAATTGCGGCGGACCGTATCGTCATAGGGGGTGATGGCGCTGTCAATGGAGCAGGCCCGACGGATCAGGGAAACCAGCCCGCTCAGCTCGTTATGGGCGGATTTGCCCTGCACGCCGTCAAGCTGGGCATAGGCCTGCCAGACCCGCAGGGGCGCCAGCTTGGGGCGGTCGGCCTTGAGCCGGTCGAGAACCTCCCGCATCATGGCAAAGGTCAGGTCGCGGCGGCGGTAGGGCTGGTCGTAAAAGATGGACAGGGCCGTGATCTCGTCACGATGCTCATGGAGATAGTCTTCAAACTCACGGGTCAGCTTTTCGGCATTTTCCAGACTGTCGCCATCCCAGCCGGCAAAGGTGAGGTTGTCCAGGTTTTGGGTATCAATGATCTGTTCGTGACTGCGGCGAATACCCTCGATAAGCTCGCAGAGCTCGCCGGTGAAGACCAGGGTTTCGTCCCTGACCAGGGCCTGCCGGGCCTCGTCAAGCTGCGAGTCCGTTGCTTCCTGATCCGGCGCAAGGCTGAACTGTTCACAGGCACGGTCCCTGATGGTGTCTTCGTTCATGGCGTTCAAAAGACCGTGGATGATTCGGGAGAGGTTTTTTCCCTTGGCCTGCGCACGGATCTGTTCCTGCTCTTCCGGTCCAAGCTGGGTGTTGAGGCGGGCCAGCCGGTTGGCAAGCGAGGTGATGGTGTCCTCGTCCTTTGCGCCCATCATAACGCTGTAGAGGAGATCCCTTAAGGAAACAGAGGGCTTTCGCTCCAGGGGGCGACTGTCGGTTTTAAGGGACCGGGTTACGCCGACGGCATCGACAATGACAAAATGGGTTTTATTGCCGGTCACCGAGGGGGTGACCCTTTTCAACTGGTCATAATCCAGGGTCCGGGTGCCCCGGCCCTTCATCTGTTCAAAATAGTTGCGTGACTTGACATCACGCATAAAGAGCAGACACTCCAGCGGTTTGACATCCGTGCCCGTGGCGATCATATCCACGGTTACGGCAATGCGCGGGTTATAGCCGGTCCGGAATTGGGTCAGCACGGATTTCGGATCTTCCTTGGCCAGGTAGGTCACCTTTTTGCAGAAGTCGTTTCCTTCGCCGAATTCCTCCCGCACCATCTGAATAATATCATCGGCATGGCTGTCGGTCTTGGCAAAGATCAGGGTTTTGGGTATTTCGGTCCGGCCGGGAAAGATATCCGGTAGTTTGTCGCGAAAGGTGCGGATGATCTTTCGAATCTGACTGGGATTGACCACGTCCCTGTCAAGCTGTTTGCCGGAGTATTCCTGGTCTTCATCCTGCTGGGTCCACCGCTTCTTCCGGGTCAGGCGATTACGTTTTTCAATCAGTTGCCGCGCCTTCAGGCCGGCGCCCTGGTCGGTGATTTCAGTTTCAATGGTATAGACGTCATAGCCGACATTGACGCCATCGGCCACGGCATCTTCGTGGGAGTATTCACTGACCACGTTCTCATGGAAAAAACCATAGGTGCGTTTATCCGGGGTGGCGGTGAGGCCGATGAGAAAGGCGTCAAAATAATCGAGCACCTGTTTCCACAGGTTATAGATGGAACGGTGGCATTCATCGATGACAATAAAATCAAAATGCCCGATGGGGATTGTGGGGTTATAGACCACGGGCAGCGGCTGTTTGGGCAGCGCATGTTCGGCCGGGTTGTCCAGTTCTGCGGCCTCATCCATGGGCTCGCCCTTGAGGATGGAATAAAAACGCTGGATAGTGCTGATACAAACCTGGCTTGCATCGGCAATGTATCCGGATTTCAGGCGTTGAACATTATACAGCTCGGTAAACTTGCGATTGTCGTCGCCCGGCAGATAGGCCATGAACTCCTGCTCGGCCTGCTCACCAAGATTTTTGGTATCCACCAGAAAGAGAATACGCTCGGCATTGGCATATTTCAGCAACCGGTAGATGAAGGTAATGGCAGTATATGTCTTGCCCGCGCCGGTTGCCATCTGGATGAGAGCCCGGGGCCGGTTCTGTTTGAACGATTCCTCAAGCCTGATAATGGCATTGATCTGGCAGTCGCGAAGATTTTGTGGGGCAAGCGGCGGGATGTTTTGCAGTCTTTTTCGCAGGGTAGAGGGGGACTCTATCCAGGCGGCAAGCGTTTCC
>DRLX01000124.1 GCA_011322715.1 Desulfobulbaceae bacterium | reverse complement strand
TATGGCGGCAGCTACATTGGTTCCACAACCCGCTCGACAACCATGTTCTCCATAATGGCAGTCAACATTGCCGACCTGGACCTGTTCATAATTTCGGATTTGTTGCTATTCTCCTTTTTATCCTCATGCTTTTTTCAATATTCCACCTCATAGCAACTCCTTTAGTTATGATAATTCATCGAGCTCCTGTCCTTTTGCCCCATGCTTTACCCCATCGGCCTGTTTCGTACGGTTGCCTCACATTCCAATTGCGGCACCTGGGTATAATGACCATCCACCAGGTCCTGCCGTATCTTATGTAAAACCTCTTTTCGAGAAAGGGCATTGCCACAGTCCAACATTTCCTTGCAGAAATAATAGGTGAAGGCGCCATGCCATTCTCCGTCAATCAGGGCGTCGGCGCTGGTCTGGTCGGACCGGCACCCGGTCCAGAGAATATGGTGGACTGGATGCTGCTGGATAAACTTCCTGACCAGACCTCGAGACTGTTTTCCCTCAACCTGCTTGAAGGCCAACAGTGACGGCGGCGGCATGTAACGCGGTCGGCGGGTCAGAAGCATATCTATGGCCTTAAGACCAGTGCCGCTGTGGCAGGTGTCAAGAAAGACCTCAAGCAGCACATTTTCCGGCAGGGTCACAAACAGATCGTGGAGTTCATCATCAGTGATGATGAACTCCGGGTCCCAGACCTCTCCGGCCTGGGCAAGGTCATGGGGACAGAAGGCTTCATCGGCGGCGTCTTGCTCATCACCGCTCAAATCAGGAACCTGGGTACCGTGACTGGAAAGGCTGAAAACAAGGTAGTTATGTTTCCCTGCCCTGGCCTCGTCCACCATGGTTTGCAATTCACCCATGATATTTTCTTTGGTTGCATCCACATCGGTAAGCAGGCTGATATCATCATCGGCAAAGCCCGTAAGTCCGGTCAGCAGTGAGGACATAGCCTGCGCATCGTTGACACATCCCTGCAGGGTTGCCGACGGGTAATTCTTAAACTCGTTTATTCCAACGCAAAGCGCTTTTCTTCCCATGAAACCGTCTCCTGTTATTATTCGTATTTTCGGCCATCAGTGTTTTTTGGCATGCCAGCCAAACGGTCTTTTGGACCACCAGGTATAACCGGCCATAACATTGCGCGTCCAGGTGGTGATGTACCCGACGAATTTCTGCTGGTTGTTCGATGCAAAATCTATAGTGAACTCAACTTTGTGGTCCGACCGTTTACAGCCGGGATTACGATTATTGCTGTCCCTGCCGCCGATTTTTCCCTTCATTGAGTACTTTTTCCCGGCACGGGTATATGTCCCCGAAAAACTCCAGACCGGATAGCCGCAATTGCCGCTTTTCTCAACGCGGTGCTGCCGGATGAGGGTAATATCAAGCCTGCCTTTCCAGCCGTCATGGTCCATGTCCCAGGTCCCGCGCAGAAATTCAACATCGCTGGTGACCTTGGCCGTGGGATCGCCAAAGAGCATATACATCACCACATCCTGTTGATGGGTTGACGAATTACCATGGTTTAAAACCATCAGGGTTTTCGCCCGCTGAACAATGCGACCAGGAGAAATTTCTCCTTCCATCACTCCCTGAAACAGGTATTTATCAAAATCATTATTGGCATAGGTTGGAGAACTCCGTGTGGCGCCCAAAACCGCCACCGCCTTACCCTCCCTGAGAAAGGTTTCCACAACCGTTTCCGTATTCGGATCATCGATCCATGCATTCTGACAGGCAATACAAAAAACCATCGGCGGCCTGCTTTGGTTGTTCAGTCCACTGATATCCCGGGTACGAAGACCGTTATTTGAAGACCAGGCGGTTTTGCTGCCGTGCCCTCGATAATTTGCCACCAGTACACCGCTGTTCATTTTATCCACGACCTGTTTTCTCGTGCTGGAATCGCCATACCTCTTGGTGACCCTGAAACGAGGAGAAATGGTCGTGGCAATGGAATCAGAGCATTGCTTATAGGTGGTGGCCTGATAGGCAACCAGCACAACTTCGTTCTGCCAACCACCCCAGTCGGGACCACGCAGATTTTCATAGCCGGCCAGTCGTTGACAGACCTGGCGCATGGTGGTCGCATTGGATGTTGGAATACGGGAGATAACAATCTCCGGAGCCAGCGAACCATGAATGTCGGCATAATAATGATCTGAGGCGTAGGTATGGCCTCCCACGCTCCACAAATGGACGGGAATGGTGTCGGAATCACCGGCAAGGACAACATAGCGCGGAGGACAGCGCCAGTTATCCCATGCCCAGCTCAAAAAGTCCTTAATCGACTTTTTCAGAGATGTTGCCGGAAACTCGGCACTGATTGTTTCTGTGGCGGCAACCATCGCATAATGGGGCCATCCTGATTTTGCCTGCAGCAGAGGCCCAACGGATTGCCGCAGTGAATTCGGAGTGACAATGACGTACTCACAGACAATATTTTTCCTTTTGAGCAGGGCGATTGCCGAAAAATGCGGCAGGGGTTCAACAGGCGTGAACGGCTCATAGGGAACAGGGGGCCGTCGTGTCATTTCCGGATCAAGAGTCAATCCATCGGAACCCATCCAGCCGGCGCTTTCCGGTGGTTGATCTTCTCCGCCTTCCTCACTGTCCAAAAGATCGATTTCCCGTTCTTTATCCAAGACATGCTCAAAGTCAAGAATCATATCACCGACGAGTGGACGGATTATCTGTTTTTTTACAGCCCTGTCTGTCTGGGGAGGAACGTCATAACCAATCTCAATGGTCATCTTTTCAACAACGGACAAAGAACCCGATAACGGTTTATATTGGGCGAGGTAAACAATCAGATGGGCCACCATCACGCCGTCTAAGACTTTCAAACCCAGAAAATCAAAATCCCTGCCCGGATACTCGTCGTCGGATTCATACAACTCACTCTTTGGTAGATACTCCTCTTTCCCGGCAATATATTCCTCTTCAGTGATCGGTTTCGGAGCCGGCCGCAACTTCCAGGTCCCCGGCATCGGATGCATTTTTTTGTCAATAATCTTCACCGAGACATTGGAGGCTCCCTCCGGAACAGCGACATAAAGACCTTCCTGGGGAATCTCCGGGACGCCCTCCTCACTGATTGTCGCAGCCTTTGGAACAGCAAGAGTATCATAGGTGATCTGATCGTGTTCAAAAGTTCCCTTCCACACTCCTCCTGTTTCATAGGTGATCAGAGTGACTCCCCGCCTGACCTGATCAAGAGCTCTTCCTCTCAGATCCCGTATTCCCGATTTCCTGACCTTTTTTACAGAAGCAGAACCTTCTTTCGCCTGTCTTTTTACAGGTATCCATTCCTGACCCATCCTCCACCTCCCATTCTTTTCAATCCTTTATTATCCCGTCCATGACTGGACGTTTTGAAGATGAAACAGCAAAATTCAAACCAATTTTACCTGTTGCGGATTCAGTAATAACAGGAAAGGCCGTAGATGCCCGGCAGAACCAATATTTCTTCGATTTCACAATGTTAAAAAAGAATTCTACCTGCTCAACTTACTTCAAATCACCTGATTTAAACTGCTCAATTTGCACCGAATCTGATGGTGCAAAACCACCAACCACCAACCGTCACATTATTTTTTCCGCTCATTTTATTGATAACAAGAGCATCATCGTCCTGAAATATACCAATCGACAACATGGTAGAATGTGACCAAAAATTGCCGTCAGACACGATCCGTCTTCATCGGCCATCCAGCCTCTCTTTTGAAAACATCCAGGTTGGTACGGGTATTGCTCAACATGAATACAACTGCCGGAAATAAGACAGGCGAACCAAATATTTATCCCGGAGTCTGGAGGGTACCATGATGCAGGGAACCAAAATTGAAAACCTGTTACTTCTTAAGGTCATTGACGGCGATACCGTCAAAGTGGAGCTTGAGGGAAAAAAGGAATCGTTACGACTGCTCAGTCTTGATACCGAAGAAAGCAGAGGCGGAGGCCATAAACCGGTGACCAATGCCGGCAAGCTAGCCTCGGCATGGGCCAAGCAGTGGTTTGGGACGAATGAAGAGGGCATGCCTGAAAGTGACATCAGGGTGAATATAGAATTCGATACCGCTGATTCCGTTGCCACCTGCCTCGAAAAACATCGGGGAAATTATGGTCGATTGCTCTGTTATGTTTATAAGAATGACGAAAACTACAACCTCAAAGCCATAGAAAACGGCTGGAGCCCCTATTTTTTCAAATACGGTCGTTCCCGAATCTATGACGATATTTTTCTTGATGCCGAGACCAGGGCCCAGGCGGCAACGCTTGGTATATGGGATGAAACCGTCAACGCCGGTGGAAAGTCACGCGATTATGAACATCTGCAGCCATGGTGGCATATGCGCGGTTCTCTGGTGGAGCGATTTCGAAATCGCGGTATTGCAGCAGGCGTTAAATCAGTCCGGCTGGATTACCAGGAGATAGTTACCGCTGCCCGAACAGGCGAAAAAATAACTGTTTTCTGCGACCTACAGGGGGGAATCCAGCATTGGCCGGGGGACGGGGCAGTGATATTTGCCGGTTCACCTCAACACAAGTTCAACCTCTGGGTACCTGACCGATACATTAAAACAGGCTGTCGCATTCTCCGTTTCATCCATAACCGCTATGCCGGTCACGGACGAGGCTATATTTATGTTTCCGGCATGGTCAGCCTGTACAGGGACAAACCCCAGATCATACTCAACACCACCGGTCAATTATCAGACCTGCCCCCGTCGCAGAGGTAACTTCATTGCTTATTGGTTTGACAACCAACAGGAGACGAACGGAATGAAACGTTTTTTGCTGAATCATGAAAGAATAACACCAATCTCCCTACCGGTATTCCTGATTGTAATTTTGTTTGCCGCATCCTCTCTTGGGGCGGTGCTCAATCCCTTTCCATCCCCGGAACGGGTGCCCATCTATCAACAGATAGTGCCCAGGGCCCGACAGCGACAGCCGGCCACTGAACTTGAACAGTTTCAGCAGGATCTCAAAAAATTTTCCTGCACCGATATTGAGGAATTAACTAAAAAACTGCAACAGCAGTTAAACACTGCCACCACCGTTGCCGACAGAAATTATTTCAACGAATTCCTCAATGCCCTACAGGCTGAAAAAAGAAAAAAATGCAACAAATAGATCCTCTAAGGGAGAATTGACATGCGTGGTATTCTACCGGTTGCGATACTCATCATCCTGGCTGTTTTTTATTGGAACTCCAATGCCGCAGGCGCATTGCCCAATCTTGTCCGGAAATGGGATAAGCGAATAATCAATAATGCACCGACAAAAGAAGCCATGAACAATCCTCCGGCCCAGGCCCTATCAGGAAATGACAAGCTCCTGGAGAAAAAAGGGGAACTCATCCTCCTGCAGGAACGGCATAGAATGTTCCTGCTTCTGGCTATCGTCGTGTCCACTCCTATTATTCTGGCCCTTGTTTTATTCTTTCTCAAAAAGGCACCCAATTCTTCCGGAGACAGCTTGATCCACGCTATCGGGCTGGTACTCGTCATTGAAGGGACCATGTTTATTGCGGTTTCCGCAATAACAACCGAGCAACTTACTGCGCCGATAGGTATCCTCGGGGCCATTGCCGGCTACCTGTTTGGTTCGGCAAAGCGCAAGGCAACGGAAAAAACTAAGGCATCCTCAACAGCATAAAAAGAGAGGACGCCCCACTGACCCGGGAAAAACATGGAACAGTGATGAGCAGGGTATTTATCGGAATTGTGGAAAGAGGTACGCTTGAACTTCTCTTTCCGAAATCGGGACCTCATTCATTTGTCAGACTGACCAGCACCGGCATGCAGGATTCGGTTCCTCCGGAAAACGGAGAGCTCAATCTCGTGGAATACGAACAAACGGCAATTGCCGTTGAAGGGCATGTTGCCGACGGCTGGATCTACCGAGCAAATGTTGTTGATACGGGAGAACCAATCGTAACAGCCCTGGTGGAGCGACTGTTTAAACAGGAGTACTAAGATGAGGGTACTTTGAAAAATTAGATGTTTTGTTCAAGGCGTCCTTTAATACCTCCCTTTCCTGCCCGGCCAACCACAGTACGACCTTGCAGCCGGTTACATAGCAGGGCTTAGTTTTTTAGGACATGACCAAATCTTGACAAAAGCGTGAGAATACAGTAGCCTCTCCGATCAATACAGAGACTGTAATCACTCTGCATTCCAACTTTCCTTTTCTTTCTTTTCTTGGAAAAGTTCCCGATTTCCCGGGAGTTAACGGAAAAAATAAATCCTTGTGGTGTATGCATGTCTAAAAAAACCATGGACACAAATCCCGGCTTCAGCGCTGAGGTCATAAAGCAGCCGGGCGGGGCCCATTTAAACGCCTGTTTTTCCTGCGGGGCCTGCAGCGGGGCCTGCCCCGTCAGCCAGGCCATTCCCGAATTCGACCCGCGCAAGATCATTCACATGATTCGTATGGGCCTGGAGGAACGCATCCTCGGTTCCGACCTGCTCTGGTACTGTTCCGGATGCCGAAGCTGCGTGCCGGTCTGTCCGCAGGAGGTGAGTTTTGCCGACATCATGGGCGCCCTGGCGAAACTGGCGGTGAAAAAGAACTATATTACTCCCCAGCAGCTGGTGGAAAAAGGGCAGGCTGCCGAAGTACGGCGCGATCTCTGCGTCTCCTGTCTGACCTGCGTACGGGTCTGCCCCTGGGACATTCCCAAAATTGATGCCGGGGGATATGCCTATATCGATGTCGAAGCCTGCCGGGCCTGTGGTATCTGTGTGGCCGAGTGTCCCGCCCAGGCCATTGTCCTGTATGAATCAGAGGATGAGCGGTTGCTCTCCACCTGCATAGCCTGATTATCCTCATTTTAGCATGGAGTACGTCCTATGAGTTTTACCCCGGATATCCGATTATTCAGTTGTCATTACACCTCGCAGCAGAGTTGCGCCCATGAGGGCAAAGAGCTGCAGGAGCTGGGTTTTCCCGAAAATATTCAACTTACCCGTATTCCCTGTACCGGTAAACTTGAGGTCTCGACCATGCTCAAGGCCTTTGAAGATGGAGCGGACGCCGTTTATGTGGTTGGATGCCCTGTTGACGGCTGTCATAATGTCCAGGGGAGTCAACGGGCGGCAAAACGGGTAGCGGCTGTGCGCGAAATGCTGCAGGAGCTTGAGGTGGAACCGGACCGGGTGCGCATGTATCACCTCAATCGCGGTCTGCATCCGGAATTTATTGACGCCGGTATTGAAATGAACCAGCGTATTGAAAAAATTGGACCCAGTCCATTTTAACCTACGGACCCTGGACACAGGGACTCTTATTTGATGAACTCGTAAAAAGTCTGAACTGTTCTTAAAGATGGCTAAGTAAAAACACAGATATACAGGTAAGCGTAGACTCCGAGGAGTAGTGTTCTGGGGCGGCTCTCAACTATACAGGTAGTATGTTGTGAATCGCCCCGGGACAAACGACGCAGTAGATCGAAGTTTTTACGACGCCATCTTATTTACCTGAGGTGAATCGATGATAGTTGCCGAGCGAAAACCGCTTGCTGAAATATTGAATATGGTCAGGGATTGCAAAAAGATTCTTGTCCTTGCCTGCCGGGGATGCGTAAGTGTTTGTTCCGCCGGCGGGGAACGGGAAGCTGAAATCCTGGCCTCCCTGATTCGGCTGGGCATGAAGAAAAACGGAAAATCCTGCGAGGTCATTGAAGGTTCGCTTGTCCGCCAGTGCGACCGTGAATATATCGAGGGTATTGATCAGTGGCAGGGCCAATATGACGCCATAGTCTCCACTGCCTGTGGGGTCGGGGTCAATTTTATCGCCAACCTCCGCCCCGCAGACAACGTTTTCCCGGCCCTCAACACCACCTTTTTCGGAGGATCGGCCGAGCAGGGCATCTGGAGCGAACAGTGCGCCGGTTGCGGCGACTGTGTCCTGCACCTGACCGGTGGACTCTGTCCGGTGGCCCGTTGCGCAAAGAGCCTGATGAACGGACCCTGCGGCGGATCGGTTGACGGTCGTTGCGAGATTGATCCCAATGTCGATTGCGTCTGGCAAATGATCTATGATCGTATGGGACGACTGGACAGGCAGGAGGAAATGGCAAAATCGGCGCCCATCCGTGACTGGTCGACCGCCGGTCATGGCGGTCCCCGAAAACAGATTCGTAAGGACCTGACAGTCTCATGAAATCCATAGTGCCGCGCCTTTTATGCCCCGGCGCGGCACTTTTTTCTCCAATCAGGTGAAATTCAACCCTCCAGCCTCCCCTGCTCTTTTAAGGCCATCACTTTCACTTGCAGAGGCCCGAAAAACTATCCTTGCCCGGCTGACGCCTCTCTCGCCGGAAACGATATCCCTTGAACAGGGACTTGGCCGGGTTCCCGTTAACTCGCTGACAAGCACCCGTCCAAAACCATCCTTTGACCAGTCCACCCGGGACGGTTATGCCATAGCCCAATTCCCACAGGCCAAGAGTGCTGAAACATCCTTTCCCCTGATCGCCGAGATTGCCGCAGGTTCCACGGACTCAATATCACTTACCAAAGGTCAGGCCGTACGCATCATGACCGGTGCACGAATACCAACCGGCACTGATAGAGTTGTACCCTTTGAAACCTGCCGGGAAGAGGCAAACCATGTTATCATTTCCGCCCGATCCCTGCAATCACCGTATACCTTTATTCGTCGTCGCGGTCGGGACCTGAAAACCGGGCGGGTCATTGCCGGTTCCGGCAAAATTCTTCAACCTGATCACCTACTTATGCTGGCTGAAAACGGCTATACCACCATACCCGTGCATCGAAAACCTCGCATCGCCATCCTCTGTACGGGCAGTGAACTGGTCACTCCGGGACAAACGCTTAAGCGGGGACAGAAAATTTCAGGGAACGGGATGTTGCTGCAGGGACTTGTGCAGGAGGCAGGCGGAGAATGTATACAGGTAACAACCGTATCCGATTCCATAGAGGCCATCACCAGACAACTGGACCGGTTGCTGTCACTGGCCCCGGACCTCATTGTGACAACCGGCGGTATGGGGCCGGGAAAATTTGATCTTCTTGAACAGGTTTTTGCCCGCCTGCACGGTGAACTCTTCTATAACAGCCTCAAAGTCCGGCCGGGCAAATCCACCATGTTCGGCCTGCTGGCTGGAGTCGCCTTTTTCGGCCTGCCCGGACCGCCGCCCGCTGTCCGATTACTCTTTCATGAGCTTGTCACCATGGCCCTGTACCGGCTGCAGGGAATGCGGCAGCCAGCCCCGCCCCTGCACAGGGCCCGCCTGCTGGAACCTGTTACCGGCGGCAGGAGCAGACACGTAAACCTCAAAGGCGGGGTGGTCGTTTTTGATGAGACCACCCTCTGCGTACGCCTTGCCGGTCGCAGAGACAGTGTCAACGCGGTCCTGCATCTGCGAGGGAGAAAAGGTTCATTGGCAGCCGGCGAGACCGTTAATATCCGGCTGGTGGCCCCTCATCGCGGTTGCTGACACCGCGGACAGAAGAAAGTTGCCCTACCACCGGTTTTTCTTTTCTCTATGGGGGCCCCGCAACGGGAACAGGGATCTCCGGCCCGACCATACACCTGCAGTTGCAGTTGAAAATATCCAGGTGCGCCGCTGCTGCCGATAAAATCTGAAATCGTACTGCCCCCCGCCTCAATGGCCCTGGACAGAATTTCTTGGCAATGGACGGCAATGGCCTGCCACTGGGCCTCGGTAATGTGATTTACGGGTGTTTCAGGAAAAATTCCGACGGCAAACAGGGTCTCATTGGCGTAGATATTACCGATACCGGCCACCAAACGACTGTCCATCAGGAAGGTTTTTACCGGCTGCCGTCGCTTTTCAGCAAGCCCTTTCAGGGTGTCCCCGGTAAATTCCGTACTAAACGGTTCAATGCCCTTCCCCTTGTTGAACCGTTCTTCCAGTTCGACGGCATGCTCCGCCGGCCAGACCAGAATGGAACCAAACCGCCGACTGTCGTTAAAGCGCATTTCCATACCATTTTCCAGCAGCAGACGCAAATGATCATGCCTTGCCCGTGGAGCACCTCCAGGAAAAAGACCGATCTTGCCGGTCATGCCCAGATGCAAAATTAGAACGCTGCCGCTCATCATCCTGACAAGCAGATATTTGGCCCTTCGGTCCACAGTCCGCACCTGTTCCCCGGCTATTGCATCGCGAAGTAACTTGCGTGGAATGGGAGTACGCAGTCGTTTATTACTCCAAGATATGCGGGTAATCTTTTTACCCGGCAGATGGGGAAGCAGACCTCTGCGGGTGACTTCAACTTCGGGCAATTCAGGCATTGTGTACTCTCCCGCACCAGGCAAGCATATACCCTCCAAGGAGCGTCACCTGGACTTCCTGGCGAGAATCTCCGGCAATGCGGCAGTTAAGGACCCATCGTCCGGGCCTTTTACGGAAAATTCTTTCGATAACAGTTGCCGTAAACAGGCCGGGCCGGTCATACAGGCAACATTTTTTTACCGCCTCCTTGGCTGCCCAGAGTAAAGTCAACCCCTCTTCCGGAGGGCCGAACAACACCTGTGCCGCCATCCGGATTTCCTGCTCCGTGCCGATATGATCACCAAGCTTTGCTATCCGGGATTCAATTTTCTGGATGTCAACACCGCAATCCTGAAATGTGGTCATTGCCACCCCGTAGCGGCCACTGTGGGAGATGGAAAGCTGCGGCATCCGCACACAATAAGGCCGCATGAGCATGGGACGACCATGATCATCACCAAGAACGGTTATCTCGCCGGGACTATAATTACCCTGCAAAAAATTTCTGCCGCGTAACAGGGCCGCCTTGGCGGCAATACGACCACTCAGCCATTCACTCGAGCGTTTGGGAAAACGATACTTGCCGATATGCTTTTTCTCCTCTTCACTCAACCAATCGAGCAGAAGACCATTGTCTCTGCTAAGGAGCTCCCGTACCTGCGCAATATCCACCAGAGCAATGCAAAATCCGGCACCATCGTAAAAACGGATGGTCAAAGTATCTTTTCCCATGACCCGACCCGAAAAAAAACCGTCCATATTTTTATCCTGCGGACAAGTTGTTGTCATATCATATGAAGTGGGTATAATTAACGTCATCGTTTACAGGCCAGGGATTCTCGTAAACCTGTCGCCTCCGGTGAGGAAGTTACTAATTAGTCGGTGTTTGAAAAGGATACAGACATTTTCAGGCAAAACCTGCCATTATAATAGTCGGTAAAGAACGTACCATCCTCAGACTACTCTTCTTTTTCAGGTTTCCAAACATTCCGGCCGGATGAACCGGCTAAAACAATAGAACAGAACACTATGATTTCTTTCAATAATTTTAATTCATTCGACATTATTATCGGTTTAATCTTTCTCTTTTTTACCGTCCGCGGCGGCTGGATAGGATTCATGCGCCAACTGGCCGCCTTTCTTGCTCTGGTCGGAAGTTACTGGATTGCAGGTCGTTACAGCAATCTGCTCATGCCCTATGTCGGTGACTTTATCCAAAACCCTAAACTCGTTTTTTTTGCCAGTTTCGGTCTGCTGTTTTGTATAAGCGCCCTGCTGTTCATTCTGGGCGGCAAGGTTCTGCACAAGGTGATGGAGATCACCCTGCTTGGCTGGTTTGACCGTTTTTTAGGAGTTGTGCTTGGGGCGGCCAAGGCCCTGGTGCTCGCCTCTTTTTTGTATATGGTGCTGGCATCCAGCCTGTCGGCCTCCAATGATCTCCTAAGAAAATCGATGAGCTCTCCCTACCTGGCCCAGGGCGCAGCCATTCTGCACCAGCTTATTCAGGACCCGCAGCTGCAGAAATATTTTATCCCCAGGAAACCGGCAATCCCAAAAAACACGATACCTGCAAAAAAATCCGCCGACAAAAAGGCTCACCGAGTGCCCGTCCCCCATAAATAAAGCCTGGCCAGTCTCTGCGAAGATATGCCTGCCATATAACCGACGAGCATCAGTTGATTGATCAACGTCGTGCGCACGATACCCAGTTGTTGCCATCGTCTTGCCGAGGTAACCACTACCGCCGGGGCCTGGCAGATTTTTCCCAGCCGCCGCAGGCGACAAAGCAAGGGGATCTCTTCAAGAACAGGTTGGTCGGGGAACCCACCCACCTGGTGAAAAACACTCTTTTTCATAAACAGCGCCTGATCGCCATAGGGCAGTGACAACAGGCGGCTGCGCAGATTGACACCTCGTTCAATCAGCCGATACCAACGACCGGGATGATCAATCCCGAGCTGAAAGGCCCCGGCCACTGTTCCCGGTTGCGCCAGTATGCGAAAAACAACATGCTGATAGTTTTCAGGAAGCCGGGTATCACAATGGAGAAAAAGCAGGATATCACCGGTGGCTGTCGAGGCGCCTGCATTTTGCTGGGTTCCCCTGCCGGGCGGTGAAGAGATCAAACGAACGGGGTAGCGGTTGATCAAACTTCGGGTCTGGTCCGTTGAACCGCCGTCAATCAAGATATGTTCACACCATGACACCTGCCGCAGATTGTCAAGAAAGGAGACAATCTGTTGCTCCTCGTTTAGAACAGGCGTAATAATCGAAATATTATACGGGTCGTGGGCCGATCGCAAAACACTATCCCGGATGAACTATTTCTAAATATTCAAGATCTTCCGGCCGGTCAATATCGTGAAGTCGAGGAAGCAGGCTATAAGAAAAACCGGCCCTCCGGACGCGGGCCAGGGTCATTGAAAGAACATCACCGGTTCCCCATTGCATATCAACCATGAGCGGCCCAAGAGACGCGGACGCAAGATCGGTGCTTATTCCGACAAGGTAATACCCACCGTCATGGGCGGGACCAAGAACAAGATCATGTGTAAGAAGATGCTGGAATCCCTGTCGAAGAATAGCGGGTGAGAGTTCAGGACAATCAGAGCCCACAAGAAGTATACGGTTTCCGCCCAATGCTCTGACATGGGAAAAAGCGGCAATCATTCGTTCACCCAGATCAGCCCCCTCCTGTCGGACCAGCGATATATCCGGCAGCCACCTGTGCATCTGCCGTTTACTGCCGCCGGTAAAAAAAACCGTTATTCCGGTATCGATTTCTGCACACACCTTGAAGAGACAACTCAGACAGGTCTCCGTCAGTTTTTTATGGAGATCAGCAGCTCCCCGCTCCCCTAACTCGGGAATAAGACGGGTTTTTACCCGACCCGGCTCAGGATACCTGGTAAAAAGGATCAGCTGATCGCCCATGGATTTTTTCTTTGTATTATATTTCTCGCTTCCGCGAATCAGAGTAAAAAAAGAGTGTTGAAAATTGACTGCATTGTATAAAGTTTACCCTGCAGGGCAAGCCTTTTCTTAAGCAGTGGACACACAGGAACCAGGTGCATGGGACAGGAACGAAAACGAAAAAAAAATCCGCATTCTTATCAGGAGCGGTCATATCGCCTTTTGTCGCAATCCGGGCTTATTGCCTCCAAGGTGCAATTGATGGAAACGGATTTGCATATCATGGCCAAAAGCAGGGTTGAGGACCATGCTCTTGCCCTGGTAGCGGAGGTTCGGACGAAAATAGAACTCTATATCAACAACCATCCGGAATTTCTCCACTCCCTGGTTCCCTTGGCCGATGACCCTGCCGCACCGGCAATAATTCGCACCATGCTTGCAGCGGGCCACCGGACGGGAGTTGGGCCGATGGCCGCCGTGGCCGGAGCCGTGGCCGAATATACGGGCCGGGGGCTTGAACTGCTTGGTCACGATGAAATCATCGTCGAAAACGGCGGTGATATTTATGTGCGGAGAAACAGGGCTTGCACCATATCCATATATGCGGGCGAATCTCCGCTGAGCGGCAAAGTGGGTATCCGCTTGCAACCGGAACACATGCCATGCGGAGTCTGTACCTCATCGGCGGCCATCGGTCATTCCTTAAGCCTTGGCGCATCCGATGCGGCGGTTGTGGTCGCATCGGAAACCGCTTTTGCCGATGCCCTGGCCACCCGACTGGGTAACGAGGTCCGGGCGGGTGCGAGTGGATTGAACAGGGCATTGGCTGTTGTGAAGGATATGGAAGACGTAACCGGGGCCGTCCTCATTGCCGGGAAAAAACTGGGTGCCTGGGGTGCCCTGCAGTTAGTAAAAATTGACGCTCGAAAGGCACCGGAACAGGCATGACGGTTATTCCTGCCCTGCCATGGCCTCATCAAGAAGGGATTGTCGATTTTGATCAACAAAGGTCTGCACATCCTGCTGCCAGGGAACCATTTTGTTCAAACCCGCCTTTTTCAGCCGTTTATTTTCCAGGATGGAATTTGCCGGCCGATGGGCCGGGGTCGGATACTCTTTGGTGGTACAGGGCGCAAGCTCAGCCTCAACTCCCATTGCCTGCAGAAAAAAAACCGCGCCTTCAAACCAGCTGGAAAATCCCTCGGCGGTGGCATGCATGATACCGGTCGCCGGGCTGTCGACCAGGACCTCTACCTGCTCAGCCAGACGCGCAGTCCAGGTGAGGGAACCGAACTGGTCGTTGACGATCTTCAACCCAGGTTCCGGACGGGACAGGGCCAGGCGCAAAATCGTCTTGAGAAAGTTGCCGCCAGCCATGCCGTAAAGCCAGGCGGTGCGGAGGATGCAGTAATTATCCATTGATTCCACAATAGCCTGTTCCCCCGCAAGCTTGCTCCTGCCGTAGGCCGAAAGCGGGTTGATCAGATCATCCTCGCAGTATGGTTCAGGAACGGGCCGGTTACCGTCAAAGACATAATCCGTGGATATATGGATCAGGCGGGCGTTGACCGCTCTGCATCGCGCCGCCAGAAACCCCGGCCCGACGTCGTTGACGTCGAAGCACCGCTTACTCTCCTCTTCACAACGATCAACCGCCGTATAGGCGGCACAGTTGATCACCACCTCCGGCCTGTTTTCCCTGAAAACCGCATCTACCTGATCATTATCGGTAATATCCAGGTCGGCGGACGTGCAGGCCACTACCTGATGGACACCCGTCAAACGGATGACGCAGTCCCGGCCAAGCTGTCCGCCGGCGCCTGTTATTAAAACTTTCACTGTTCCGCCCTGCCGTCGGGGATGGTGTCCTTCAACATATCCTGCAGGTAGGCACCGTATTGATTTTTTTTCATTGCCACGGCCAGACGTTGCACCTGCTCCCGTTCAATATACCCGAGCCGATAGGCGATTTCTTCAAGACAGGCAATTTTCAGGCCCTGACGCTCCTGGACCGCCTGTACATAACTTGCTGCCTGCTGCAGAGATTCATGGGTGCCGGTATCAAGCCAGCAGAAGCCCCGGCCAAGCAATTCAACGGTCAACTTTCCCCGCTCAAGATAATGTTTATTGATATCGGTAATTTCTAACTCACCACGGGCCGAAGGCCTGATCGAAGCGGCAATATTCACGACCTCGTTGTCATAAAAATAAAGACCGGGAACCGCATAGCGTGATTTAGGGTGCTCCGGTTTTTCCTCTATACCGACAACCTGTTGTTTGCTGTTAAATTCAACAACCCCATAGCGATGGGGATCCTTGACCAGATACCCAAAAATGGTACCGCCTGAATGCAATCGGCTGCAGCGCTGAACAATATCGGCAAAGCCATGGCCAAAGAAAATATTATCCCCGAGCACCAGGCAAACGGAATCATCACCGATAAAATCCCGCCCAAGAATAAAGGCCTGGGCAAGTCCTTCCGGCCGGGGCTGTTCAACATAAGAGATATGAAGTCCCAGATCACTGCCGTTGCCGAACAATTCGGAAAAGCGCGGCAGATCATAGGGCGTGGAGATAATCAAAACATCCCGGATACCGGCCAGCATCAGTACCGACATGGGATAATAGATCATGGGCTTGTCATAGACAGGAATCAGTTGTTTACTGATGACCCTGGTCAGGGGATAGAGGCGGGTTCCGGAACCACCGGCAAGAATGATACCTTTCATGATATGGCCACCTGGGGTGAAGAGTTGTCTTTATCAAATGATTATGCTAAGAATATCTTTATATAATTCAGTTTTACCAGGTTGCAAAATATTTACTGTTCTTTCCCGAAGATAAACCTGTATTCAACGTGTCATACTTTTAACCCGGCAATACTATAATGTCCACTCCGTATTCCTGTTTTACCGCTTATGATGTTCGGGGCCGCGTCCCTGATGAACTCAACGAAACCATTGCCGCCAGGATCGGCTGTTCCTTTGCCGAACAGTTTGCCGCCAAAAAACTGGTTATCGGCC
>DRLX01000123.1 GCA_011322715.1 Desulfobulbaceae bacterium | reverse complement strand
GCTCTTTGATCTGCACCAGGGTATAGGTGGCGGGATTATTGCGATCAAAAACCATTTTAAAGGAAGCCCCGCCGGCAACCGGTTCCCATTTTCCGCCCTTAAACCCGTTCGTCGGCCAGTCCCCGCCGACACAGATCAGGGTACCCTCTGCAAGCAATTCATAATAGTCTGCCCGGGCGCCGTCCCAGGCCAGGATTTTGTCGGCCAGCAAAACATTGGTTTTAGCCGGCGACGCCGCCTTTGGATGCCAATGAGTTGATACCAAGTAGCCCGCTGTCCCAAGAGCAGACACCAAAACAATCAGGGTAAACCCTACAACCATCCGTCGACGGTCTATTACCGGTCGACGCCGGTTCCACAGTCGGGTATTCCACGGCAATACCAGGGAAAGGGCCCTGCCCATTTTTGTACAGGCAACAACGCAGTCACCGCAATTGCTGCATTCAAGCTCGGCCCGCTCATAGAGAGTTTTCGGATGCAGGTTGAGCGAGCAGGCCCGTTCACATCGTTCATAGCCGGGCTTACAGATGCATTTGTCCGCAGTAAAAACAACCTTCATTCTTTTGGGGTTCAGTTGTTTAACCAAAGTGATCAGTATTGATTGCGGACAGATATATCTGCACCAGAGGCGTCTTCCGACCATAAATTCAACGGCAAGTGTTCCTAGAATGAACAAAAAACTGAACGAGATAAAATCCTGGCCAAAGTAATACTGAAAAAATCGGGCATACCAGGCCGGCATGGAGAGCTGGTTTAAAATCGGCGTGGTTGAAAAGATAAAAAATCCTGTAAAACCAACGGCGAAAATGGTCATTTTAAGGGGAAATCCCCTTGCGGTCATGGTGCCTTCTCCCGTCTTGCGGCCAACCGTTTTTTTTCTGATTGCCTGGGTTAACTCCGAGAGCAGCCCGAAAGGGCAAATCCAGGAACAGAAAACCGTTCCCAGAAAAAATGCCAGCAGCAGAGGCAGCAGAGCCCCGATGATATTATCCAGGGTGAGATATAGATTTTTAATGGAGAGTTGAAGGATGGCCAGGGGGTCGGCAAAGGGTATGCCGAAGGCATGAAAGGCAAGAAAATTCCCATACACATAACTGTAGCGGGAACGGTTGAGGATGGGAATGATGATAAAGGCGACGGCGATAAATATCTGAAATGCACGCCTGTATGTCTTCAGGGTCGGCCTTTTCATCATGCGCCCTCCGATGAATCGGTCCTGGTTTGCTGGAAACGGGTAGGAATAACTTCTATGGCGCCTTTGGGACACACATGCTCACACAAACCGCAACCGGCACACTGGTCGGTAATAACCGGGTTCATTCCCCCTTCCAGGTACATGGCCCGCCACTTGATGGGACATCGTTCATAACAGCTGCGGCACATCAGCTCGCCGGTCCAGGTATAGCATTTGGACCGGTCAAGTTTTGCATAGCCCATGTGAACTTTTTCAATGGGAATGTCCAGCAGGGCATCGGACGGGCAGATGGCACTGCAACGCATACAGAGGTGACAGGGAGCTTGTTTGGGATTAATCTCCGGAGTTCCGGCAACAAAAAAATTAAACCCGCGCCGCATCTTGATGCAGTCGAAAATGCACACCTGGGCGCATTGACCGCACTGAAGACAACGGGCCAGAAATTCCTTTTCAGGCCGTGCGCCGGGTGGTCTGAGAAATCTTTTCCCTTGTCCCATGTCCTATTCCCCTGGTACTCACATACCCTGTTTTCACCGTTCCCATATCAAGGCTGAGGGGAATCAAACAACTCCAGCCCTGTACCGCAGGCACCTTCCCCACCTTTACAATCGTGTATATACCCAATATCAACCCCGAAAAAAGGGACAGCGCCCATCGACACACGTCCCTTTTCCGGTCAGGTGAAATCTATCGTATTCTTTTTGCCGAGAATTTTACGAATATCGACATTGGTTTCCAGATTACCGTTTTCATCCATTTCATCTTCCACGGTCATATAAGTGGCATAGATGGTCAAGACTCCATCCAGTTCTTTAATTTTGTCCACTTCGTCATCAATTTTATCGGAAGGGGCCTCGGCAACGACCACTATATACTGCTCCTTATGGATGCCGTAGGTGGTCATGCCGTTCATCCGGCCGACCATCCGTTCAACACGTTCCAGATCGTCCGGCAGAGCATGGACGAGAAATCCCATTATAGCCATGGGTTATGCCTTTTTGATCCGGACAGCACATATCTTATATTCTGGCTGTTTGGAACCCTTATCAAAGGCATTCAGGGTTAACTTGTTGATAATCAGGTTTTGATCAAACCAGGGCACAAAAACAAGGCCCGGCCGACAGACATCGCTGACTTTTGCCTGAAAAACCATCTTATCGCGCCTGGTTTCCAGCAAGACATTATCGCCGTTTTTAATCCCATGCTTTTTGGCATCATCAATATTGACCTCAACATAGGCATTGGGAAAAGAACGACGCAGGACCGGTGATTTCATGGTCATTGTTCCTGTATGCCAGTGATCGATAACCCGGCCGGTGGTCAGAACCATGGGATACTTTGCATCCGGTTCTTCAGCAGCTGGAGCATAAGGCCGCAGCCAGAGTCTGGCCTTACCGTCCTTGGTGCCGTAAAACCACATTTTGTTCTTGTAATCCTTGGGAATGTTGGGATCTTCGCCGCGGACGTAACGGTGACAGGTCCCGGGATGGTCTTCGGTCGGACAGGGCCAGAGAATGCCGGATTCCTTTTCTTGTCGGGCCCTGGTCATGCCCTTGAAATTATATGGGGTTGCCGAACTGACCTCGCGCCACTCATCCCATATATCATCGACATTGTTAAAGGGAATGACCTTGGGATCGACCCCCATTCTCTTGGCGAAATCAAGGAGAATATCAACATCGGGTCGACACTCGCCGATGGGTTCAATGGCCTTCATCAACAGAGAATACCGTCGCTCAGTACACCCATAGACACCTCTTTTTTCGCACCAGAAGGCCGGCGGAAGTAAAACATCACAGTATTTGACGGTTTCGGCATCCATGAAGGGTTCTGACAGGACCATAAAATTGTCCTTGCGCTTCATACCTTCGGTATACATGTTTACATTGGGAAGGGACTGGGCCGGATTGGTACATAAGACGAACATGGCCTTTATCTTGCCCTCGGAAAAGGCATTCCACAGGGCAATGGTGTGCAGTCCCGGCTTGGGAGCAATGGTTCCCGGTTTCAGGCCCCACTGTTTTTCCAGGGCGGCCCGATCTTTTGATTTTTTGATCATACGACCCGCAGGCAACAGATGACAGAGGCTACCGGTGTCACGAACCCCGCCGCAGGCGTTGGGCTGGCCGGTGAGAGAAAAATTTGTGGCCCCGGGTTTACCAAGCTGGCCGGTCAGCAGATGCAGATTAGTGGTCAGGTTATTGGCCCAGACCCCACGTATATGCTGGTTCAACCCCATGGTCCACAGCGACATGGGGGCCGATGCGTTGCCGAACATTTTTGCTATCGTGCGAATCTGCTCTGCAGGAACACCGGAAATTTTTTCCGCTTTTTCCGGGGTGTAATCCTGTAAAAATTTCCGATAAGCCTTGAAATCCACCTTTTTCTTGTCATTGGTCATAAAATTGACGTATTTATTATAAAAACGGGGATTATCAAGCTCTTCTTCAATAATGACATAGGCCATGGCATTGAGGATGGCCAGATCGGTGCCCGGTTTAAACGAGACATGTATATCGGCAATACGGGCGGTGTTGGTCCGACGGGGATCAACAACGATTATCTTGACATTGGGATCAGCCTGTTTACGGGCCGCCACCCGCTTAAAAAGAATCGGATGACATTCCGACATATTGGCACCGATGATGAAAAAACAAGTGGCAGCGTCGATATCCTTATAACAGCCGATAGGTTCATCCTTACCAAAAGATGTATAATAGCCGCCGACGGCTGAAGCCATGCAGAGTCGGGGATTTCCCTCCACATTGTTGCAACGCAAACCTGCTTTCCAGATCTTGTTGGCCAGGTAACTCTCCTCGGTGAGCGCCTGACCGGAACCATAATAGGCAACCGAGGTCGGCCCATGTTCCTTGATGGCGGACTTGAACTTGGAAACGACCAGGTTCATCGCCTCATCCCAGGAGGCCGGCACAAGCTGACCGTTATTACGAATATACGGCCGCGTGACCCGGCTCTTGGTGGCGTTGACGATCGAGGGTAGTTCCGCGCCCTTCAGACAGAGGAACCCCTTGTTATGATTATTCGGGTCTCCTTTGACGGTCACGACCTTGCCGTTTTTTACACCAATCATAACGCCGCAGCCGGTACCGCAGAACCGGCACACGGCCTTGACCCATTTATCCGGCTCGCCGGGAGCGGCAACAGCCATATCGGGTAATGTTCCATTAAGGGCCATAAATGCTGATGCCGCGGCTGCGCTTTTTAATACTTCCCGTCTCGTCAGTTTCATGCTCGTGATCTCCTTGGTGTTTGTTCTGCCTTATTCACTGAAATAAAAGGTGTCCCGCTGCATACCCGGGCAGGTCAATTTCCCTCATCATTTCTTACTCTGCGATTTGGAATAGGCACTGTGATGGAGGGAATTTTGATGAAATGGATGACAGGTATAGCATTTCGGCGCCAGACCGAACTTGGCTTTCATCCTCTTTATGGCCGGGTCATGACATTTGGTACAGACAATTTTCGGATCCGGGCTGACCGCCCAGGGTACTGACCCCTGACCATCGGGCTGTCCATGACAGACAAAACATTTAACCAGGACAACTCCATGCTTGGATTCATACCAGTTCTCAGTGATAATAGGCGTTGCCTTCCTGTGGCAGGCATAGCAGTCCGCCGCCGAGTCCGGAGCGACGAGATGCTTGATTTGTCCGGTCCAGGCTGAGGAAACCCATACAAACAATGATGCGGTGATAAGGATTGTCCAACCCAATGCTACCGGACCCATGTTCTCTTTTTTTATTGATGATATCATTTTTTCGGCCCTCCCTTATCTCCTGACTTGGGCTGATTCTCCATGAGCTTTTTTGCGAACGCAGCATTAAACGGCCGGTCCCGATCAAAAGGCGGCAGGTGCGCAATATTAATATGACATCCGGCACAGGTGCGGCGGGTTTCCCCGTTTTTTCCGAGAAAAGCGTC
>DRLX01000122.1 GCA_011322715.1 Desulfobulbaceae bacterium | reverse complement strand
GGCGGATCTTATCGATAAAACGATATATTCCATTGCCCAGGATAAGGAAAATATGTTTACCCTGACGGCGGCTCTACTGAAAAAAATGCAGGATGGAGACACAAGATATCTGCAGATGATATCCTCTGATGGTCATCGTCTTTCCATTATGAAAAAAGAGGTGGAAGAATCGATTGATGATCTGCAGATGAATCCCGTCACCCTTATTCCCAGACGCGGCATCCAGGAAATACGCAAATTTTGTGAAGACAGAGATACATTTTCCATTGGCATTGAAGAGCAGCAGGCCGTGCTGCAATCCGATGATTCCCTGTTGATCATCCGCCTGCTGGAAGGGGAATTTCCTGATTTTCAGGCTATTTTAAATGTTATTTCAAGAGACAATATAATCCGCATAAACCGACAGCGTTTTTTAGAATCTTTAAAACGCATAAATCTTTTTACCGAGGATCTTTTCCATGCCATCAAAATAGAGATTAATCAGGGTACAATGACCCTTACATCACAGAATGCCGATTTTGGCTCGGCCAAGGATGATTTGGAAGTAGAGTATGACGGTGACAAGTTAACTCTTGGTTTTAACTGCAGATATTTTATAGATGCCCTTCAGGTTATGGAGGGAGAAATCATAGAGGCATGCATCAATTCCGATGAAAGTCCCTGTCTGATAAGTTCTGATGATGATGAAGGCTTTTTAAGTATAATTATGCCTATGAAGCTTTAGACACCTTGAAAAATTGTTATTTTGCCAATTTTTCGTCACAGTGAAAAATAAGATGCTCGCATATGCTTTAATGTGAGCTCTTTTCAGAGTTCCTTGAACTTGAAAAAATATCTAATCTTTCAGGGTAGCCTTAACCTATTAAAATAAATAAAAAGATATGAGTGAACAAAATTCATCCTACGATGCGCAACAGATAAAGGTCCTGGATGGACTTGAGGCCGTTCGTAAGCGACCGGCCATGTATATAGGCAATACCGCTGAAGAGGGACTTCATCATCTCATTTATGAGGTAGTTGATAACTCTATTGACGAGGCCCTGGCCGGGTATTGTGATCGAATTCGGGTAATTATTCATGAAGATAATTCAGTATCCGTTGAAGATAACGGTCGCGGCATTCCGGTGGATATGCACCCAACGGAAAATATGTCCGCCCTGGAACTGGTTATGACAACGCTCCATGCCGGCGGTAAATTCGACCATTCAAGCTATAAGGTATCCGGTGGTCTGCATGGCGTCGGTGTATCGGTGGTCAATGCACTCAGCAGCACCGCCTCAGCGGAAGTCAAACGAAATGGTAAAATTTACCGACAGGATTATGCCTATGGTGTCCAGACCGGTGAGTTAAAAGTCATCGGTGAAACAAGCAAAACCGGAACCACGATAACATTTGCACCGGACCCTGGAATTTTTAAGGAAACCACTGTTTTTAAATATGAGATAGTTCGCAACCGGCTGCGTGAACTTTCATTCTTAAACCGTGGTGTCAGAATTTATCTCAAGGATGAACGCAGCGGCGCCGAGGATAAATTCCATTTTGAAGGGGGCATAGCCTCCTATGTGGAATATCTCAATCGCAAACGTACCCCTATCCATCCGGAACCCATCTTCATTGAAGGGGAAAAGGACCAGGTACAGGTAGAAGTCTGTTTTCAGTATTTTGATGGATATTCGGAGCGCCTCTTTTCTTTTGTCAATAATATCAATACAAAAGAAGGTGGCAGTCATGTTGCCGGTTTTCGGGCCGCCCTGACTAAATGTATCAATAGATACGCCTCTGATGATGTGGTGCCGAAAAATCTCAAGGCCAGAATGGGCGGTGACGATGTCCGGGAAGGATTGACCTGTGTTGTTTCCGTACGGGTACCCAATCCCCAGTTTGAAGGCCAGACCAAGACCAAGCTCGGCAATTCAGAGGTGAAATCAATTGTAGAAACCCTGTGCAATGAAAAACTGGGCAATTACCTGGAGCAGAATCCCGGTGTTGCCAAACGTATTCTAAGCAAGGCTGTAGAAGCGGCACGGGCCAGGGATGCGGCCAGGAAAGCGCGGGAACTGTCACGGAAAAAAGGCGGTCTTTCGGTGATGATGGCCGGAAAACTTGCCGAATGCCAGAGTAAAAAACCGGAAGAACGCGAAATATTCATAGTTGAGGGTGATTCCGCCGGTGGTTCGGCCAAACAGGGCCGGGACCGTTCGGTACAGGCCATCCTGCCGTTGCGCGGTAAAATTATGAATGTGGAAAAGGCCCGTTTTGATAAAATATTGGGCTCGGAAGAGATAAAACAGTTGATAGCCTCCCTTGGCACGGGCATAGGCAGGGAGGAATTTGATCTGGAAAAACTTCGTTATCATAAGATAATTATTATGACCGATGCCGATGTAGACGGCGCCCATATCCGGACCCTGCTGCTTACATTTTTCTATCGACAGATGTTGCCTCTTATCGAAAACGGTTATGTCTATATCGGCCAGCCGCCGTTGTACAGGCTGGGACGTGGAAAAAAGGAAAAATATTTTATCGATGATGATGCCCTAAACAGCTATCTCTATGATCAGGCATCGAAATTTATCCATGTTCGTTCAAAAAAAGGTCTGGAGATTCGAGAAAAAAATATGGTTGATATTCTACAAAAACTGTCTCTTTTCGAGCGTGTTATCAACTATATGGAAAGAATGAACTATCCGGAGAAAATGG
>DRLX01000121.1 GCA_011322715.1 Desulfobulbaceae bacterium | reverse complement strand
CGTACAAGGACGAACCTCCCTTCACCGCGAGCCTGTTTGTTGAGATCCGAAAAAGGATGGGCCGAAAGGTTTTTTTGTCTTTTGAAGAGACCATCCTCAGCAGTATTGAGAGTAAAAGATGCCGGAAAACATCAAAACAACCTGAGTCCTCTGATGCGCCCGAGAACCATGGGAAAATGGTGGTTGATGCGACAGTTGCTGAGCAGGCCATTCGTTATCCCACAGACATCAGTCTGTTGAACGAGACAAGAGAGATATCTGAACAACTGATAGATGAGCTTTACGCTATCAGCTCTCTGACAAAGAAACCGAGAACATATCGCCAACAGGCAAGAAAACGATATCTGGAAATTTCAAAGAAACGAAATCCAGGCGGGAAGCTGCGCCGGAAGGCTATCAGAGAGCAACTGCAGTATTTGCGCAGAAACTTTCGACATATCGAGATGCTGCTCGATATGATAGGCGGCAGATCATTCCCTCTGCGCCATAACCGACAACGGCAGTATTGGATCATCCAGCATCTGTATGATCAGCAGTACAGGATGTACAAAGAGAAGAAACGACGTTGCGATGACCGCATCGTCAGTATTTCTCAGCCGCATGTTCGTCCTATTGTTCGCGGCAAAGCAAGCCATAAGGTGGAGTTCGGCTCGAAACTGAGTGTCAGCATGGTTGATGGTATTGCCTTGGTCGACCATTTTGGCTGGGATGCCTTTAATGAAAGTACTGATCTGATCACACAGATTGAATCGTACAAGAGACGATATGGTTATTTCCCGGAAGTGGTTCTTGCCGATGGCATTTATGGCACCAGAGCCAACCGGAAATACATGAAGAAATACAATATCCGGTTTGGCGGTAAACCTCTTGGTCGTCCCAGAAAACAAACAGCAGTGAATGCAGAGCAGCTTAAGCAGGAGAAGCTGCAACGAAGACAAGATGCCCTTGATCGAATTCCAATAGAGGGCAAGTTTGGCCAGGGTAAAAACGGCTACCGGCTCAACTATATCCGTGCCAGAACACTGAAAACAGCAGAAGCATGGATCAACAGCATATTTCTGGTGATGAACCTGATGGTTCTTCTCAGGTTTTGCTGTGCTCTTCTTACATGTGCATTAAAAAAGGTTCAACATGGCATAATTGCCAATATGCTGGCCGAGACATTGACCGTTTTTGTATTTCAGGTGATGCACGGGAGAATGTGTCTTGTGCTGAACAGATGACTTTTTGAGGATACCCTACTTATGCCAGCAGCTGTAATGCGTTGTCCCGTACGATCCGGTTGAACAGGTCTGCATCCAGGCCGAGTTTGCCTAACATCTTCAAGGTTGTTGCCTGGTCGGCCCAGGGGGAGTCGGTCCCGAAGAGGATAAATTCCGGGGGATGATTTTCAATTAGTTCACGCAGGCGGATTTGATCAAGAAAGTCCAGGGCAAAGGAGATTTCCATGTAAATGGGCCTGCCGGTGAGCAGGTTGCGCACGTCGGTCCATTCATCCCAGCCGCCGAGATGGGTGGTGATGAGTCGCAGTTCCGGAACCTTCTCAACAACGTTCAGGATACGCTCCGGATCGGCCCGTTGTATCCTGGGGTAGCCGATATCATAGCCGGTATGCATCACCAGCAGAAGGTCAAGCTCGCTGATCCGTCGATACAAATCCAGCAATTCCGGATCATCGAGAAAGAAATCCTGATAGTAGGGGTGCATTTTCAGGCCGATAAATCCCTGGTCTTTTATCTCCAGGAGATGGGCCATTGCCTCCGGGTCCCGTGGATGAACGGATGGCAGCGGGATGATACGCTCACTTTTGATGGATTGTGACCAGTTCAATATGGGATGAAACTGTTCCGGCCTGGTGGCGATGGAACAGACCACGGAGCGTTCAATACCTGCCCTGTCCATGGAGCTGAGTAAATCGTCAACGGTACCATCGAGATAAGCCTTGACGTTTCCCTTTTTTTCCAGGGCCTGGATGGCCATCGGCGCAATCTGGTCAGGAAATGCGTGGGTATGAAAATCTATGTATTCCGCCATCCGTTCTCCGTTTTTCGTTATCAATCATCAATCAATACAACAGCCATAACCCCGTCTGCAGAAGCAACAGGGCATACAGCCCGGCCGCGACATCATCACACATGATGCCCAGACCGCCATGAATATGGGAATCAAGCCATCCTACCGGGAATGGTTTCAGTATATCAAAAAAACGGAAGAAGACAAAACCAAGAATGATAAACAGGGGGTGAAGCGGGACAGCGGCCAGGGCGATCATTTGGCCGACGATTTCATCAATGACAACCAGTCCGGGGTCCGGGCGATCAACAATTTTTTCTGCGGCCCCGGCGGCAATGGTGCCGACAATAAAGAGTCCAGCGACGATCAGGCCATAGTGGGAGAGGGAAAGACGGTGGAAGAAAAACCAGAGCAGAACACCAACCAGGGAACCCCAGGTTCCCGGCGCCTTGGGCAGATAGCCGCTGCCGCCGCCGGTGGCAATGGCCATATACAGTCTATCCATGATGTACTTCTCCGGTGGCGGGGGAGCGTTTACTGCTCTTTCCCGTCGTCTGCAGGCTGAGTTGGGCTGTGGTGATAAAATTCATTATAGATGCGTTGAATGGGTAGTTTGTGTTGCCTGGCAAGTTTGCGGCAGCTTTCATATTCCGGGGTGACCACCGGCCCTTGGGTGGTGATGATTTTTTTTCCATCGATCACTCCCAGCGGGGTCGTCACCGCAACCTTTGTCCGAGGTAGTGTCATTCGCTGCTGCCGGGAAAAGCGCAGGCCAATGGCCGAGGTTTCGGTAAGGATAATCTGCTTGAGTTGCAGGCTGTCGGCGGGTGTGCTGATGACCTTGAGCGCAAAACCCGGCCGACCTTTTTTCATCAAGATTGGGGTGAGGCTGACGTCAAGGGCGCCTGCGGCCATGAGTTGTTCGCTGACATGGGGCCAAGTTTCGCTGTTCCAGTCATCAAGGTGGGTTTCCAGAATGTCAACCTCGCCAGCCTCGCTGGCCAGATGGGCGTGACCACAACAAAGGCGGAGGAGGTTGGGACAGCCGTCTTCCCGTTTGTTGCTGCCTGCCCCGTATCCGGTCG
>DRLX01000120.1 GCA_011322715.1 Desulfobulbaceae bacterium | reverse complement strand
GTCATGATCAGTGTCGAGGCGTATGAAAGGCTGAACAAGAGAAAGAGATCCTTCGGCTTTTGGCCAGGGGCGAAAAAGAAATAGAAGCAGGAAAGGGTTATGACTTAGATACTGTTCTTGCTGAAGCTGATTCAATCCTTTCACAATAACTATCGTGAAAATCCGCTTTACACCAGCTGCCAGGGCCCAGTTTCTGTCTGCTATCGCATATATCCGACGTGATAAGCCTTTGGCGGCAACCAAATTTCGACAGCATGTTGAAACCGTTTTGCGAAGGCTTCAAGACTTTCCTGAATCCGGAAGAATCATACCCGAGTTTCCAGAACTCCCCTTCAGGGGGGGTAATCATACCTCCATACCGTTTTTTCTATAAGATCAAAGGCGATACCGTATGGATAGTTGCTGTCTGGCATGGTGCCCAGCTTCCAAAGCAACCAAGATAGTGAAGGGCAGCCTTCCACTTTGGGATAGGATCAGGCGGATATTAACCCGTCTTTCGCTATTCACGCAGTATTTTTGGGGGCCGTCCGGGTCTGTCAACCAAAAAGATCGGATGGCTCGGTAGAAAAAAAATCCTCCAGCCCCATACCGGCCTGACCTACTATAAACGGTCTGGCTTCAGGGTAATTCCTTTTAAATGCGTCCAGGCCTGTGGTATCAGAAAATGCCGAGGCACCTGACTTGACCTCAATGGCCCAGGTATCTCGTGGTGTTTTTACCACAAAATCCACCTCACGTCCCTGGTCCCTCCAGTAAAATCCCTGCCATGAAATATCAGAAAGGCCATTAAGTATATGCGCTCCCACCGCATTTTCTACTATCCTGCCCCACCAGGCGGGATCATCTCTTGCCTTGTCGAAGGTCTGGCCTGCAACCGCATTTACCAGCGCGTTGTTCCACAAAATAAGCTTTGGACTGCTTCCCCGCCTTGTCTTCCTGCCCCATCTGAAGGCCTCCAAACCTGATAGCAGATAGGCTGACTCCAGGAGTTTCAGGTAATGGGCCAGAGTCGTGGTATTACCCGCATCCTGCAGCTGTCCCAGCATCTTGTTGTACGACAGTATCTGGGCTGGATGAATACAGGTAAGGAACTCAACTTTCGGACTTGTATTGGCCCTCATCTAACTTCCTGAATTGTTTGCCATAGTGGTGTGGCTGGGTGCAGTAAGTGGATAATGGATTTCACTACAATGTCTGTTACCAGGCTGCATAGCTCTTTGCCCCACCAGCCCACGTGTTTCAAAGTATCTGTCAATAGAGTCTGAACACGTCTAAGTGCCTCAATAAAAGTCAAATCTTCCAGTTCTTGGCAGCATCTGTAAAAAAGGAGACCAAGTGTCCTTGGATCATCCTGTCTTCTTTTGAGAAGAGCAAGAAAAACATATCTCATCATCACTATGGTTGTATGTGCTATTATGCTGTCAAAGTCTCTGGCCTGAATACCGTTTTCCAGGTTGAGGTGCTGTTTGGTTGCCTTGAAAAACACCTCGATGTCCCATCTTTTGCCGTAGAGCTCGACTACCTTCTCATCAGGAAGCTCTGTATCTGTGGACAAAAGCGCAAGCCAGTCATTGCTGTTTCGATTTCTGACAAAAACCAGTTTGGCAGGAAGGCCATCATTCAGGGTCACAAGTGTACTGGCCAGAAGCTTTGCCTTGCCGGGCTTTTTAGAAACCAGTCCGTAGATGGCTTTCAGAGGAAGACGTATGCCAGCAAAACCATAATGGATCTTCGGAGTATTCTTGACCATGCAGATCACAGGAAGATGTTTGTGGAGCCTGGATATAATAGAAGGCATACCGAACCAGCTGTCCATGAGTATGTATCTAGCCCTTATACCCTGGGATAGGACCCTTCTAACCATAGGTTCCAAAAGGTCAGTGGACTTGGCCAGGGATTCTCTGCGTCTAATGTAGCCGCAGGATTTCTTGCTTATCTCCTTTGTGATACCCTGAAAACAATTTTTCTCTTTTTGAGAAGACAGCATAGCAAAATCCAGGGGAAGAAAACTTACCCCATCAGACCAGCCGACAGTGAGCATCCTGAACCCCCTGACGAATCTGCCATTGGCATGATCATAGACCCTGGATAGAAGCTCCACCTTCTTGGATCTTGGACGTTCTATTACCGAGTCATCAATAATCAGGACCTTCTGTCTGTTCCTTCCAGTAAGGCCATCTATAAAAGAGACCGCCCTGGCAGCCAACAGAAGGAGCAGTCTTCTCCAGTTGAACTTTTCACTCCTCAAAAAATCATACAGCACATCTTTGCCAAAAGGCTGCCTTGCCTTGATCACCATATGCCTGAAGATATTGTCTCCCAGAAACGAAAGTCCGAAAATGCAGCGCAGCACAATCACAGGGGATATGCCCCTGCACTTTCGTATTCCGCACCTGTGCAGCAAGGTACCAACCTGGTATTCCCTGAAGAAATTTTGGATGCTACCGGATAACAACTGTTCTTGAACTTGTTCATCGTATGAAATTTCATTACTCTTCATCTTGGAGTCCTTTCTGATTTAATGGCGATATGGTAACCACCATTATAATCGAAAAGAGAGGACTCCTTAAGTAAAATATAATAATTATTTCAATATATTATCCCGAACATTTTCTGAAAAATTTACTCCGAAAGTTGAGTTATGATATTGAAACCATCATCCATGAAGGCCGCAAGGGATGAATGGCCTGACATGTCCCCGATTATGGG
>DRLX01000119.1 GCA_011322715.1 Desulfobulbaceae bacterium | reverse complement strand
GCTGTTGCTCCCCTGGTGGTAAATATCCTGCCAATGGGCAAAAGCAAAAAACTCGTTTTTTTCATTGTCCCAACCAAATTTATTCGTGTCTCCATTGGTGCTCCACCAGATATTGTTACTAAAATCACTTTGAGTGGTCCCCGGCGAACTGGAATCAACAAGGTAGCGTACAAAGCGTGGTATCGCAGTAGTCTCAGTAAAAACTATATTGTTTTTAAACTGAAGGCCATGCACGCCCTGAATGACATTAATAACCCATGTATTGGCTGTATGGTATATGGTGTTATGAAATATCTCCACATCGGTAACCGGCATACCGCTACCACTGCTGTCCCCTATTGTCAAAGAATATGCAGCCATATTTTTGATAATAGTGTTACTGATCCTGGCTCTTGTTGAGGGGGCAATATAGATACCGGTTCTGTTGCCATCGTGGAAATAACAGCGATCAATCCGGACATCATCTGCTGCAATGAGAACTTCTATTTCATTGCTCCCGTATCCTTCACAATGTCGCAGGGTGATGTGGTTGCCTGAGGTCAGGTCATAGGCATTCTCACCACAGTTGCCTATCCGGTTGTTTTCCAGAAGATGATTGGGCCCGATATCGCCATGGCGGGCACCGTCTGATTTATGCAGGGTGATACCGTCTCCATGAACGGGATCCATATTAACTATTTCATTACCACGAATGACACCGTTGGTGATTGGTGGCCAGTCTTGATCAGTTCCATAGATAATTATTCCACTGAGACCACAATTCCTAATAGTGCAATCCTCAATAAGATATCCATTTACTGCAGCCATGAAGATCCCATTCTGATCGGAGTCACGGATATCCACCCGGGATACAGCAATATTGTGCAGATTTTCCGCGGCAAAATAAATCGCAGAACCAGGCCCTGAGTTCTGAAAAAAAATATCCTGTACATGGATATATCCCAAATCTTTCTGAGTGCAAATGATATGTGTATCATCTTTCAAAACCGGTTTGGGGCCCTCACCATAAGCGCCTATGACCATGGGATCAGTTTCCACTCCACCCACGCTAATGTAAAGTGAGTGTCCGCTGAACTGCTCTCCCCGCTTGAACAGGACATCACTGCCAACGGGGAGCTGAGGCATCATCTCGTTTGCCTTGTCGATGGTGCGCCATGCAGTGTTAACAGACAGTCCATTATCGTTGTCATTACCAGCGCTGCTATCAACATAATATGTTGCCGAAAAGGCAACTGACGGCAATTTTGCAATGAATAGAGTAATCAGAAAACAGATAATGATTTTTCCACGTCTCATGATGCTGCTCCTGAAGAGATTTTGAAAAGGGGACAGCAAAAAGCTTATGTTCGCGGCTGAAACCGCGAATTATACTCAATGTATTTTACCCTTGAGGAAACTGCCGACAATACTCATACAATGCCATGCCGGCGGCTATTGCGGCGTTGAAACTGTGGGGAAGGCCATAGACGGGAATCTCGACGGCATCATCAAGAACATCAAGAATATCCGACGTCAGGCCGGTTCGCTCGTTGCCTATAACAAGCGCAGTGCGTCGCGAAAACCGATAGTGATGTATATTTTCAGAATTCGTTGTCTGCTCAAGGCCTACCAGCCGGTAACCATCCTTTTTCAATCGTTTCAGCACAGGCGGCAGCGTCCGGTGCGTTGAAATATCCAGCTCTGATTCGCCGTCACGGGCAATTTTTGAGATAAGACTGACGTTACCGGTTAAAACAAGACGCTCTATCGCACAGGCGCTTGCCGTCCGGGCGATGCTTGAGACATTGACATTACTTCGCATTGGCGCACAGGCGACAATGATCTCCCGTGGCCGGGTGAGGATGGCACCGGGTTTGTGACGCTGATGTTCAAATGTGCTCATCTAAAAGCAGCTCCTGTATGTCTTGGTTCATTTCATCCTGTGAGTAATAGACTTTTTCCAGATACAGTCCTGAGGCCGGAGCAGTCCCCGGCGATGCCCGGCGATCTTTTGCCTCAAGGATGCGGCAGAGATCTTCACGGGTGTAACGTCCTTCTCCGACCTTGACAATAGCTCGGACAATATTGCGCACCATCTTATAGAGAAATCCATTTGCGCAGATATCAAAGATTATAAGAGGCAGATCCTGACGCATAACAGCCCGACTCACAACACGGGTGGTCATCTTTTGTTTAAAATTTGGACGGGTGGCAAATGAGGCGAAATCATGCTCGCCTTCAAAAACAGAGCAGGCATTGATCATTGCCTCAACATCAAGGCGGCTTTTTACATGCCAGACCCGTCCGTCACGTTCTGCAGGAAGTTTTTTATCATTCCAGATAACATAGCGATAATGTTTACCGATTGCACTGTTACAGGCATGAAATTCGGAAGGTACATTGCTGACATCCTCCACTCGGACGCTATCAGCAAGCAGATCGTTTAATTGCGCTTTTACTTCATCCCTCTGCAAACCCGCAGGAAGTTCGACACTTGCCACCTGGCCGTTTGCGTGTGCACCACGATCTGTGCGCCCGGAACCTCTGACCGCTGAACGGATATGAAAGAGCTGCTCCACTGCCTGCTCAAGGGCGTATTGAACCGTCGGCTTATCTCCATGCCGCTGCCAGCCCAGATAATTGCGTCCATCATAGGAAATGGTCATTCGATAATTCGACAGAGTAGAATTTTGGCAGGGCATAATGATGAGTGATCCTTGCAATGAATAAATGAGTAAGATGAAAATAATCTCTTGGAGTCCTGTTGTGACGCCCCATTATGTACCATGGATGAGCTATAGTCAAATTTGTAAATTCGATGCTTTCTCAGGAAGAGCGAGATTTCAGGATGCCGGAGAAGTTGACCCTAAATTGAGCGATTTTCATTTTGGTACAAGATGCGAGGATTCGGTTGTTCCATTGTAGTTACAGCTACATGAAACAACCGGTGACAAAGCAGATTGTGCCAAAATGGAAATCCCATCGGATTCCACTCATTTGCAACACTTTGTTCAGCAAACAATCTATTATCATTATCTTTTTTAATATTGCAAATGAGTGGAACGCTCAAGTTAGGTTGGCATGTTCTTGGCTAAATTGGCACGCACCCGTGAAATGAATGAGTGTGCCGGGAATGGGACATTCCGTTGAACGGAAAAAAGCTGATGCAAAGCAATTATTTTTTAAAAGCGTCTCTCTTATCGCACTACGTTTGAACCACGGCAAAAAACAAGGAATTTTCCACTTAAATTCAACATAATGTTAACAGGTCATCTCAACAGATACCGGATACTGCAAAATTATGCCCATGCTGTAGGGACGAAGTTATTCGCCTGATATGCCATACGGATAATTATGATAACCATGGAAACATGGCCGTTGAAGCCGCCCCTACAGTGTCTGGGCCCGCCTTGATTATTTTTGTTTATACTTAAAAGAGACTGCGACCCTGGTCCGATAAGAGACGACCTTACCCTTTTCAAGCTTCATATCCATCTTTATCACTTCGGCGATCCGTAAGTCCTTCAGCTTTTTCCCGGTAGTCGCCACAGCGTTTGCAGCCGCATCCTCCCAGGATTTTTTACTGACTCCGACGACCTCGATAATTTTGTAGACACTGGCCATGATGGGTCTCCTTAGCAGAGATTTTTTCTTATGCCTTTGCGGGCATTTTGCCACTTCCTCTCAATTGAGACTCAATATTACCACAGAATCCAACAAAAAGAACAAAAAAGACTAATTTCCCGAAACGAGAGGTCTCTAAAACTCCTGGAATGGATCATAAAATACGCATGACCAACTTGCCCACGCCCTGATCAACCAGAGAAAGCTTTTGGGCCAATCCATAAGAGAGATCCACGTCCCTCCCTTCCACGTAGGGTCCGCGATCCGTGACCACAGCCTGGACCTTTTCCCCGGTTTCCGTGTTCTGCAACTCCACCCTGGTGCCCAGCGGAATCTCCTTATGCGCTATGGTATTGCCATACATATTGTATATCTCGCCGTTAGCCATGGGTTTGCCGTCAAAATCCCGACCATACCAACTGGCAACCACCTGTTCCTCACGGGGATGCTCGGGCCGGGGAATTTTCAACACCTGCCCAATCTGCAGGGAACGGGGATCGGTGATATTATTGACCGCCATAAGGTCCTGCAGATGGACATGGTAACGTTTGACCGCAAGCTCCCACAGGGTCTCGCCCGGCTGCACCGTATGCTCGATCGGCTCATGGCCGGGAGATCCGGTTTGCGCCTGCCCGGTTTGTTGCCGGACTGTTAAAGGTCGCTGCTTAACACTGCCGGGACTGACATGCACCACATCGTTTTCCGATGCAACTGTTTTCTGCTGCGCCTGATCCAGGGAGGCGGCAAAGGAACCGTCCACCTGAAGCGTAGCCCCTTCCCTTAAAAACCAGTTGCCGTTCCTGGTGGAACGGCCTATGGCCTCAGGATTGTTTTTTCGTATATTTTTCCAGGTGGTATGCAATTGCCTGGTAACCCGGGCAATGGTATCACCCTTCTGAACATGATAGTTGATCATTGTCTACCTCCTGCGCCTCCGAATAGCAATTTACGCGCCATCCACATAACATATTGAAAATAATTATTTAATTTTCAGAATGCTCAAAAAAACCTGTTCTCCTGTTCTTTTCGTCATCATTTTGACTTTTCTTCAGGAAAAAATGACATCAAGGCTGAGCGCCTGCCGGGACAGAGAAGAAACGGGAGGATTTGTGGTCGGTTTATAAATGGCCAAGGTACAGGGGAAACATGGCGCAGAGCGGTGGGATGAGGGAAAAGTAGAAGGAAGATTCTAACGTAGGCTTTGCCCACAACCTAAGCCCGTAGGGGCGGCTTTAGCCGCCATATTTTTCATGGTTACCCCAATAACTCGCAGATATAACAGGCGAATAAATTCGCCCCTACAGCATATACAATATAATTGTATCGCAACTGAGAATAGCAAGGTAACTACAAAAATTATGCTTTATTTAACCTAAAATTTTCTCGGAGTCTGCGCTTACCTTCCCTGTTTTTATGACAGAAATCCAGAAGTAAGGCGCTATAGACCGGGCCAAAAAATTTTATATATCAACCGGAAAGGCGATAACCGTGTCAGCGCCGATTTTTTCCGAGGGCGTAAAGGTTGTTGCTGCGGGATGTTTTTTCTTTTCAGTTTTTTTTATTGCCGTTTTTTGAGACAGGACCTGTTTTCCTGGCGGCCTGGCCTGCTTGTGAACCGGTGCTGCCGGTTCGCTGGCATGGCCGGCCAACGGACTGAGGATGGCAACAAGAAAAACCGGCAGACAAAACACAAAAAATTTCATTTTTTATACCTCGCCACTCGAAAACCAATATCATCCTTGGCAACCTTGCTGTAACCGCGATAG
>DRLX01000118.1 GCA_011322715.1 Desulfobulbaceae bacterium | reverse complement strand
TCATCTATACAGGGAGTATGTTGTGGGTCGCCCCTGGACACACGACGCAGTAGATCGAAGTTTTTACGACGCCATCAACTGATGATTTGTGTTATCTTCTGCTAACGGATAAAAAAACGTGCCGGCACATACCCTCCATTCTCGACTTCGCAACTGGGCCTTTGCCCGGAACAGTGAAAAAGCAACCGGTAAGAATCTACTTCGGTCGACCGTTCGTACCGTCTTGATCGTCCTGCATATTTTTTTCAAAACCCATCTTTCCCTGCGTGCATCAGCCCTTACCTATTCGATCATTCTGTCTCTGGTACCGATGCTGGCCATGAGTACGGCAATCCTCAAGGGACTGGGCAGCGATAATGATCTCAAAATAGCCGCCTATCGCCTGATCGAACAAGTAGTTCCGGCAACAAGCCCGGCCCTGAACGGACAACCCGTTTCGGCTGCGAATCCGGAGGAAGAGGGGACACTGTACCGACAAAAAGGTGATACAACGCCCGCAACCAGTATGGCCAAACATCTACGCAATGCAGTCGACATGATTTTCGACTATGTCGACCGCACAAACTTTGCCGCACTCGGCGCCTTTGGTATCATCGGCCTGCTTTTTGTGGTGCTCCTTATGCTCAATGATATCGAAAGCACTATGAATGTGATCTGGCACAGCGCAAAAAGCCGTCCTCTTGGCCGAAAAATAATGGATTACCTCGCCCTGCTTATCCTACTTCCCGTCTCGTTAAATACCGCCATTGCCGGAGGGGCAATTCTCCAGAGTAAAAAAATGATGGGCTATATCACGACCATTGTTCCATCGGAATGGCTGATCAAGATGTTGCTTAAAGGACTTCCTTTTCTCTTCATCGTCGGCTGCCTGACCTTCATATACCAATTCTTTCCCTATGCCAGGGTAAAGACCTATGCCGCACTTATAGGGGCGCTTTTTTCCTCCATTTGCTGGTTTATCGTCCTCCAACTTTATATCGCCCTGCAGATAGGTGTTTCCCAGTACAATGCAATTTACGGCTCCTTTGCCACCGTCCCGCTCTTTCTGATCTGGCTTCACCTTGGTTGGATTTTCCTCTTATTGGGTGCCGCCCTTGCCTATGCCGTACAGAACAGGAACAGATACAATCCTGCCGCTGATGGTACCATCACGCCCAAACATCGCCTGCAGCTTGCCCTTGATATTCTGCAGAGAGTCTACACAAACTTTACCCATCATCGGGCGACAGATATGCATGACCTTGCCGCATCACTGCCTGAAGAACCGATTGCCCAGCTCTCGGAGACCAGTATGCTTCTGGTCAAAGGAGGTTTGCTCTATAAAATAGCCGATACGGAAGAATTGACGATAGCTCCGGCCCAACCGTTGAACCGGCTCAATGCCGTGGACATTCTCACCCTGATCCTGGGAAAGGACACGGGTGACTCCGCTGGTGGTCGGCTTGCCGACAAGATGATCAAAATTGCCGGTTCAGGAATGCCACGCCCTCTCTTTCCCGTCAACGCCGGGGGAACCGATGCAGAAAATTGATAGCAAGATTATAGACACCCGGCTGGGCGCCAATAACATTCTGGTCATTATACCCCATGCCGGACGAGCTTCCCAAAATACCGCCGTTGCCCCCATGATGACCTTTGGCCGAAAACTTGCCGAACATCTGCACTGTTTCACCATAATTAACGGCAAATACAGACCCTCAATCGTTGACATGAATGATGTACGGGCCATCCGGAAACGCAAAAAAGTCACGGACGGTTTTTTAGTCAGAATCAGGGAATTCAAAGATGAAATAAGTGAAAACAATCTCATACCACTTGTCCTGATTATAAATAAAGGAACAGATGGACAACCAAGCGACATTATTCTCGGCTATGGACAGGGTGAACGCAGCAGAAAAGATCGGCCGCACAGACCGACCATGGCCCCCTCCATGCTGTCTAAAATTCGCATGTCCCTGGAGGACAATGGATTCAGTACGTCCATTGCCGACACGGATTCCTTGTTATGTGGTCGTGAATCTTACTGCCTGAACCAGCTGTTTCGACAGAAAAATTATGTGGACGGATTCTATGACCCCACCGTCCGCTCTCTGGTTGTCACCATTGCCCCGGAAAAATTGGCCGACGAGACCTACGCCGCAGGCACGAGCCGGCTCTTTTCGCAGGCCCTTGTCGACTATGCCGATTCCATGTCACTGGTTCGCCGGGTTGCCGTCAGTGCCGTTGAAACGAGCAAACCACAGGACCTGCGATATATTTTCCGGGTCCATGGTGACAATACGGAAAATGACATGATTCGTGAATCATACATAGACGAACTCGCACGCTCCATCTCCGCAAACGGCCTCCTTCATCCACTGGTCCTCCTGCAAAAAAAGGACGGTCGATATAAAATCCTGTGTGGATTTCGCCGATTCCAGGCGATCCGTCGCCTTGGCAGGCAATGGGTCGAGGCGAAAACCCTAAACGAAGATGACTTCACGACCGAGGATTTTTTCAATATCTCCCTGGCGGAAAATACCAAACGGAGAAACCTTAATCCGATAGAGATAGGCAACTTTTTAGAATCCGCGGGGAAAGAACTCGGATTAAACAATGCACGTCTTGCCGAGCAATTCGGGGAAAGCCTGGCCATAGGTAAACCGGGAGCTAATGTTTCCCAGTCAACCATTCATAAGTACAGAAAACTCTATCAGCTCAGGGAACGAGGCGAATCCCCGGAAATGATTTCCGACATCATCAATGACAAACTCCGTTTTTCCATTGCTGCAGAGGTACTGGCACCAATCAAGGATCCCAACGACCGGGACAGCCTGTATCTCGACATCGTCAAACCACTGGCCCCGACCAGGCCGCAACTTATACAGATTATCAAGATTCTCCAATCTATACACCCCCGGCTCAGCAAGGCCGTCTCTGATCCCCATGTCCGAAAAATACTGGAACAGGCCGTGCACTCCCCTCATAGGGCAAACTCTTTTATCCATGGCCTGCGCAAGGCCGGTGAGCAACAACCCGATGAAAAGCAACAGACATTCACCTCAACGGTTGAGGCCCTACGAAAAGATGTCTTTGGAGAAAAGGCCAATAAGCAGGATTTCAATATTACCCGTTCAGCAAAAGGACGAAAAAAAAGTCTGACTCTGCATATCCGCCTTCAGGAACAGTCCATGGAGCAGGTGGTGGCAAATTTAAAGCAATTGCTCACCGATGAATATCGGCTGAAAGAATTACATAAACTTCTTAAAGACTCCTCTGCCTCGTAATAAATCATCCCGGAACGCTCCTTTTCCGGCATCCACTACGGTTTTCGCATGCGAAAACCGTAGTGGATGCCAATATATAGCCAAAACAATATGGCAATCTTCCACATTTCCCTGTATAAAAAAAAATTAATACAGTGCGTTTCTTCTTCATAAAAAATATTTTTCGGGGCAGATCCAACATCACGCCGGGGAATTTTCCGCAGATTCCAGAACTGAAAAACCAGCCGCCATCCGAACAATGCCGATCGTGAGCAAAGTACAGACCAACAGTCACCCAAGGAGGAATTCCATGCAACTTCGAAATGCCATCTTTGCCCTTTTCCTGTGCACAGCATTTTTTATTTCCGGACAGGTTGTCCTGGCTGGAGACAAGCCCGTTGAGATTGTCTTTTCAACGTACATGCCGACCTCGTATGGATATTTAGTGCAACCCCTCCAGGAATTCATGACCCAGGTTGAAAAGGAAACAGCCGGCAAGGTCAAATTCAAATTTTTCCATTCCGGTCAGCTCTACAAGGGAAAACAGGAATTTGCCGCTCTGGAACGTGGAGAAATCGATATGGCGGCACCCAATGATCTTTACTTAACCGGTATTGTACCGGAAACAGGTATTTCCAATCTGCCGTTTATGTGGAAAACCCCGGCAAGTATGCAGAAAAGCCTTGATGCCGGATTATGGAAACTCGGCATCAATGATAAATTTCTCAAACATAATGTGGTCGTTCTCGGTACCGCCGCAGGTGGCCCCTATCAGTTTTATGCCAAGGGTTTTACGGTCACCGGTTCAGACAGTATAAAGGGTAAAAAATGGGGCGTATCCGGATCCACCGCAAGTAAGGCTATTGAGCTGATGGGCGGCAGTCCCACCACTATGAGCTCCGGCGAGCTTTACCTTGCCCTGCAACGAAAAACCATCGACGGGTGCACCCGGCCGCTCATCACCGGTCTTGGTCGAAAGCTCTATGAAGTCGTCGATAATATCTCCGTCACCAACATGGCCTATTTTACCTGTATGCTTGCCATCAACAAGGAGAAATGGGACAGCCTGCCCAAAGACGTGCAGACCGTCATGATCAAGGCGGCAAAACAGCGGGACAGACGTCAGCTTGAACTTCTTGAAGCCTTCATGAAAAAAGCCATTAAACAGTATGAGAGTAACGGGGTAAAGGTACACATAGCCACGGAAGACGAACTTGCCTCCTTTAAAAAGCAGATGATTCCCGTACAGAATTGGTGGCTCGGCAAGGTAACCGACGGAAAAAAATATATCAATTTTATTGCTGCCCATCATTAAGGGTCATGCCGAAAACCAGTCTCTTTAATTGAGGCCTTTATTTGTCCGGCAAAACCAGAGGACAAGGCTGGAACACATGTGTGTCCGAAAAGATGATCAAACCAATGACAGACAAACTCCATGAAAGTAACAGGACGTTCCCTGCTTCGTCTTATTGAGCAGCTCAACAGGGTGGCTTCACTGATTTCCCAATGTTGCCTCGTCCTGTTACTTATCCTGGTTTTTCATGAAGTCATTGCCAGATATCTTTTCAACAGCCCCACCCTCTACTCTGTTGAGCTGAGCGAATATCTCCTGATCCTTCTCGCCTTTATTGCTGCCGGATGGGTCATGCAGGAGGACAAGCATGTAAGGATGCAGTCCTTTGTCCATCTGCTGCCAGAGAGGGTGCAGCATTTTCTTGCCTGTCTGACGTCATTTATTGTTTTTCTCTTCTGCGGGGTTCTCATATGGTACGGTTTCAAGGCCGCCTACATTGCCTGGCGTGGTGAATATCATTCCAGCTCTCTACTGAATATGCCGATGTGGATTCCCTACCTTATAATTCCCCTTGGGTCCCTGCTTCTTGCCCTGCAAGTCATCGTTCAATTCTGTATCCATGTCGACAAATTGCTGACAAAGGATAACAAGTAAGGCGAAAACATCATGGACTCGGTCACCATCACTACTATACTTATCAGCGGTTTTCTTCTGCTGCTTTTCCTGGGCATGCCCGTATTCGGAGCGCTCGGAAGTGCAAGTGTCGTTGGAATTCTGCTTATCCAGGGAACGCGAGGATTAGGCGCTGCCCCAGGTGTCATCTATGATCGACTTGCCGTCTTTCCTCTGGTTGCAGTGCCCCTGTTTATTCTCATGGGAGAAATCATATTTCACTCAGGAATAGGGGGCGACATATTCACGGCCACCAATAGATGGTTGAACCGACTCCCCGGGTCCATGGGCATGGCCAGTGTGGCTGCCTGCGCTATTTTCAGTGCCCTGTGTGGGGTCAGTGTTGCCGGAGCCGCTACCATAGGAAGCTTTGCCATTCCGGAGATGATCAAACGAAATTACAATAAATCCCTGGCTACCGGCTGTGTTGCCGCTTCAGGCGGTCTGGCCCTGCTGATTCCGCCCAGTGTCGCCCTGATTCTCTATGGTGTGGTCGGTGATGAATCAGTGGGTCGCCTTTTTATCGCCGGTATTTTACCTGGCGTGGTGTTGGCCGGCATGATGATGGGATACATCTTTTTGATCGGCGTCTTCTATCCCGATGCCGCGCCAAAAAATCCTGATAAAGTCACCTGGAAAATGCGCCTGGAATCACTGGTCCGGATATGGCCGGTAATGATCCTTATCCTTCTTGTTCTGGGTTCCATATACAAGGGCATTGCCACTCCGACCGAGGCTGCGGCCGTTGGCTGCGTCGGTGCCCTTGTAATCGCCGGCCTCAGAAAACAACTCAGCTTCCAAATACTTAAAACTATCCTTCGCTCCACAGTCTCCACCTCAACTATGATCATGCTGATTTTTGCATCGGCCCTGCTCTTTGGCTATGTGTTGACCAGACTCCAGGTTCCCCAGGAACTGGCGGCCTTTGTTACCTCACTAAAGCTGCCGAACTGGGCCGTACTCATCTGCATTTTCTCGGTCCTCTACCTGATGGGTATGTTCATGGACGTGGTTTCGGTCATTCTTATAAGTACGCCTATTTTTCTTCCCATCGTGCTATCAATGGGATACTCCAGTCTCTGGTTCGGCATAGTTATGGCCATTACCTGTGAGATCGGCACGGAAACGCCACCGGTCGGCCTCAATCTATTTGTCATTAAAGGTGTATCGCCGCCCGAGGTCTCTCTTATGGACGTTATTCGCGGCTCCATCCCCTTTGCCATTGTGGAAACCCTGGGTCTGATCATCTTTATCGTCTTTCCCGATCTTGTGCTCTGGTTACCCAATCTCCTCAAATAACACTTTAAAAAGACAATCAAACATGAAAATTCTTATTTTCGGAGCCGGCGCGCTCGGGCAGGCGCTTGGCTGTCTCCTTGCAGTCGACGGACATACGGTTGATCTTATCATCAGAAAGCGATTTATTAAGGTAATCCGTGAAAACGGCCTGAGAGTTACCGGTATTTTCGGGAATTTCACTGCCGATCCGGACCGGCTCCAGCTCTTTGAGACACTTAGGGAACCGGACGAAGCCGACTATGATTGTGCCCTGATAACCACCAAATCCTATGACACGGCCGAAGCCGTCAGTGCGATTGGTGGTCTCAACAATTTTTCCGGCCCTGTTGTTTCCATGCAGAACGGCTGCGGCAATATCGAGCAGGTGGAACAGAATTTTGGCTCGTCCCGGGCTTTTGGGGGGCGCGTGATAACCGGCTTTGAGATCAGGCAACCGGGAACGGTCGATATTACCGTTACTGCCGATGATGTCCATGTCGGCTCATGCATCCGGGGAACCATACCACCCTTTGCCCAACGTCTTGCCGATGCCGTAAACAGGGCAGGCCTCCCCTGTAAAGCCGTCAATGATATTTACCAGGACCTCTTTGCCAAGTTACTCTATAACTGTGCCTTAAATCCTCTCGGAGCTATTTTGGGCGTCCACTATGGTGCCCTGGGGGACAACCCTGAAACGCGAAAAATAATGGAGCAGGTCATCGACGAGACCTTTGCCGTTATTCACGGTCTTGGTGGTACGACTCCGTGGCCTGACGGTAAAAGCTATCGTAAGGTTTTCTATGAAAAGCTCCTGCCCATGACCTATAATCACAGGCCATCAATGCTCCAGGACCTGGAACAGGGAAAACCAACCGAGATTGAAGCGCTGGCGGGATATGTTGCCGCACAAGGAAACAAACTTTCTATTCCAACCCCTGCCTGTTCCCTACTGGCCGGACTCGTTCGCTTTCGCGAACAGACAGGGCGGAACGAAAAGTAGCAAGAACAGATATAGGTGCCTTGAAAAATTAGAATTTTCGTTCGAGGTCAGAAGCGTAGACTCCGAGGTACAGGGAGACTACAAAGCGCAGCATATGAGTCTCATGTGAGCATTTTTCTTTTTTCTGTGACACAGAGATTGGGCGAAGTAAGCGAGCTTGCGAGACTCCGAAAGGCAATTTTTCAAGGTGGCCGTATGTCAACGGCAGGCACACACAAGAAATCCGAAACAGGGGAAGAGGAGGAATTCCCTGTTTCGGATATTGGGGAATGAAGCTGGGGAGGGGGGATTATTTTTGTTTGAGAATATCTCTGATTTCCGTAAGGAGCACTTCCTGTTTGGGGGGCTCCGCAGGAGTTTCTTCCTCTTTCTTCTTCATACTGTTCATGGCTTTGACAACCAGGAAAATTGCAAAGGCGACGATAGTAAAATCAACGACACTCTGAACAAACTTACCGTACCCCAGGACAACAGCCGGAGCATCACCGGCGGCGGCTTTCAAGGTAATGGCAAGATTGGTGAAGTCTACGCCTCCAAGCAAAAGTCCAATGGGCGGCATGATGACATCAGCAACAAAGGAAGAAACAATTTTTCCAAATGCAGCACCTATAATGATACCAACCGCCATGTCAACGACATTACCTTTAACGGCGAATTCTTTAAACTCTTTCAGCATTCCCATGGAAAGCCCTCCGGAATTATTTCAGACCTAAATTGAGGCCAGGTTAAAACTTAAGCTGCGGCTTCATTTTCTGCAGGGTCTTTTCTCCTATTCCCTTGATGTTCATTAAATCTTTGGCGCTTTTAAACTTCCCATTTTTCCTGCGGTAAGCGACGATTTTCTTGGCTGTCACTGGGCCGATACCGGTAAGTTCCATCAGTGTTTCAGCATCGGCGGTGTTAACATTCACCTTACCAGTCTTTTTTTTCGTTGTCTTAGATGCCTTATGACTTTTTTTCTTCGTCGATTTAGTCTTTTTTTTGGCCGAACTCGACTTTTCAGTTGAACCTTTTTTCGTTTTTAGGCTCTTTTTTTCTGTCTTTTTGGCCTTTGAGGTGGAACTTTTTTTGCTGCTGCTTTTGGTCGAAGAGTCACTGGTGGATTTTGCCATTACAGGCATGGTTGAAAACATAAATGCCATGGCAAGGAGTGGAATAAAAAAACAAAGAATTGTTTTACGCTGCATCGTTACATCTCCCTAAATATAATTGTATGAATAATAAATAAAAAAAATCCCCAGGCTACCCTTGAAAGATCCACCGAGTCTTCTCCCTGCAGACCGCCTGCTCCCCTCAACAATCCATCAATTTAATCGCTAACCGGACCAGAGTTTTTCTCTTGAACCTAGGTAATGCGGGCTTCGCTTGCCTGTTGTACCGCTTCCCTGGGGAACCCTGTTCTCACAGGCATTACAGGATGCCTTGAAAAATTAGATTTTTCGTTCGAGGTCAGGTAAGCGTAGACTCCGAGGAACAGGAAAATTAAAAAACGCAGCATATGAGTCATATGTGAGCATTTTTCATTTTCCTATGACGCAGAGATCAGGCGATGTAAGCGAGCTTGCGAGACTCCGAAAGGCAATTTTTCACAGTTGCCTACTGATCAACTGCTCCATAACGCTTCCTGTGTGTTTGTCGGCAAAATAAATACAGTTTATTAATTGAGAAAAATAATCGAACCTATACATAGGTGCAAGTAATTATTTGGTAAGTATTATTTCCTCACGCAATAATTCCTTTAAAATCATTGCGGGCCAAAGCTCTTGCCCTTGCAGGTAAATATTTTCTTCTATTTTTCCGGATCGCCTCAAAAGTTTTCTGATTACCTCGCAAGCTCCACCTCCGTGAAATTAAGGAAATGCATCCCTGCTTGAAATATTACATCTACCATAAACAGGACATCATGATCATTGTTCTACCTTCTTTGACCCGAAGTAAGTTCAATATCATTTTCTTTGGCGGATATTCCGGCACCAAAATTTACAGAGCTGTAGTTTCACTGATGCCTTTTCTCTTGTAGATCCATTCAACATTGTCTACATTAAAATTGTATAATTTCGGCAAGATAAAAAAACTAAATTCATAAATACCTCAAGACTTGCATAAGTTAACCGGAAACTCGACGATAATGTTTTTGAAGTTTCGCTTTCTCGCCTTCATACTTGCCTTTGTTCTTTTCGGCTGCTGCCTTATTGCCATCCGGACCACCGGCAAATGGACTAGGCGGCTGGAGCTCCAACGTATACAGGAAAAGGCCGCCAAGGCTTTGAAGGTATACACTGGTGACCTGCAAAGTGAACTTGATAAATTTGAGGCACTCCCTCAGATACTTGCAACAAATCCCTTTTTTACCAATCTCCTGCAACATCCCGGGGACAAACAGCTCCTTACCCGGGTCAACCTTGAACTGGAACGAATCAACCGGCTGGCACAGACCTCCGCCATTTATATCATTAATTCCCGTGGGACCGTCATTGCATCAAGCAACTGGCGGGGCGCCGTTTCATTTATCGGAGAAGACCTTACCTTTCGGCCTTATTTTAACGAGGCCATCCAGGGCCGTCCCGGACGCTATTTTGCCCTAGGTACTACCTCTCATGTACGTGGATATTATTTTTCAGCACCTATCACCAAGTCAACCACACCTGTTGGTGTCCTTACCGTCAAGGTTCAATTGCAGCGACTTGAAGACATCTGGGCCAGAGGGTCGGAAAAAGTCATTGTTACCGATCCCCAGGGCGTTATTTTCATAACCAGTTACGCACCTTGGAAATTCCGCGCCCTCCATCCGTTGAGCAGGGAAGTAACGGAAAAATTGCGAAAAAGCCGTCGATATGGTGACATCGAGCCCGATGCCCTGACCGGCACGGCAATAAGTATGGCCGGAAACAACTCCACTCTACTGGATCTCAGGGATGATGCAGTAGCCCCACAAGATCGAAAAAACAAGGGACGCCACCCCTACCTGATCCAGTCAAAAACCATGCCCTCCGCAGGTTGGACGGTCCATATTCTCAGTGATCTTTCCCATATCGACAACTACGTTCGCAATATGATGCTGTTAATGGCCGTTTTTCTAGCGGCCTTGTTTCTACTCGGTATGCTATTGTATAATCGTCGAAAAACAAGACGGGAGCGTATCATCCTGGAAGATCACGCCCGGACCATGCTGCAGAAGGCCAACGAGCAGCTTGAAGACAAAGTCAAGCAGCGAACCAGGGAACTTACCCGAATAAACACCAGGTTATATGAAGAAATCGAAGAACATAAACAGACTGAGCAGGAGCTCCGTGCTACCCAGAATGAATTGATTCAGGCAGGAAAACTTGCCGCCATCGGCCAGATGGCGGCATCCATCACCCATGAAATTAATCAACCCCTGTCGGCAATCCGTATGTATGCGGACAATGCCTGCTTGTTCCTCGATCAACGACAACCTTATGAAGCCAGGAAAAACCTGTCGGACATTGCCGTCGTTATCACAAAAATGGCTGAAATAACAAAACACCTGAAATCATTTGCCCGAAAATCCCCCGGCGAGATGGCCCCGATACTGTTGTCGGAACCCATTAACAGTGCCCTTACCCTGCTGAACCTCCGCCTAAAAAAATACAAGGTACAGCTACACACCGATATACCGACAGTGGATATTTACGTCCTTGCCGAATCCATTCGTCTGGAACAGGTGCTGGTCAATGTGATCGGCAACGCAGTGGATGCTGTTTCTACTCAGGGAATAAAAGAAATCACTCTTGCCGTGGCTATTAACGGACAATGGGTCACAATTACTCTGCATGATTCCGGTCCCGGTATTGCCTTAGAACATATTGATCAGCTTTTTGACCCCTTTTTCACCACCAAAGAAGAAGGCAGGGGTCTTGGCCTTGGGCTATCGCTCTCCCAGGCCATTATTCATGATTTCGGAGGCACCATCCAGGCGCACAATCACCCGGAGGGAGGAACAGTGATAACCATCACCTTACAACGAACAAAATCCGGAAAGGACGATTAATATGAACGGAAATGGGCGTGTCATAGTCATTGATAACGATGAACATGTTTGCCGGGCAGCCGGGCAGGCATTGACGCTTGCCGGATACACGACCGACTGCTGTAACCGTGGTGAAGATGCAACGGAAAAAATTTCCTCAAAATGGCCGGACGTTGTGGTTTGTGACGTGAAGATGCCCGGCATGGACGGATTTGACCTCCTGCACCATGTTGTAGAGCTTGACCCTGATCTACCTGTGATATTGGTGACAGGGCACGGGGATGTCAGTATGGCCGTGGAGGCCATGCGCCTGGGCGCCTATGATTTTATTGAGAAACCATTATCATCAAGCCGACTGATTGACGTTGTCGGCCGAGCCATGGAAAAACGGCGGCTCATTCTTGACAACAGAAAATTACGGGCCGAGGTCAGACGAAAGGATGGCCTGGAATCCGTTATCCTGGGAAGAAGTGAAACAATCACCCAACTACGTCAGGCGATTCTTAATGTCGCAGATACGGACACTGATGTGCTGATTATCGGTGAAACCGGGACAGGCAAGGAACTGGTGGCCCGCTGTCTGCATGAACAGTCCAGTCGCCGCAATAACCATTTTATCGCCGTCAATTGCGGTGCCATGCCGGAATCCATTATTGAAAATGAGCTCTTCGGCCATGAGCCCGGTGCCTATACCGGCGCGGACCGCCTTCATATCGGCAAATTTGAACAGGCCTCCGGCGGAACCCTGTTTCTGGATGAAATTGAAAGCATGCCTATGGCCCTGCAGGTACGCCTGCTCAGAGTTCTGCAGGAACGTGCCATCGACCGACTTGGGGGCCGAGAAACGATTCCCCTTGATCTGCGAATCATTGCCGCCTCCAAGCAGGACCTTCTTGCCCTGAGCGAAGAAGGAAAATTTCGGGCCGACCTCTACTACCGTCTCAGCGTTGTGACCCTGCAAAATCCGCCATTACGCCGGAGACTTGAAGATATCCCCATCCTGTTTACCCATTTTCTCCTCAAAACGGCAAAACGGTTGGAACGATGCCCGCCCGAGCTCTCCCCAACTTTGCTGCAAAAGCTGATGGGACACTCCTGGCCGGGAAATGTCCGGGAGCTGCAGAATGTTGCCGACAGAACGGTCCTGGGCCTTGATATACGCTGTGGAAAACCGGCGCCAGAGAGCGAAACCGGTGCGAAACAACCACTCTCAAGACAACTTGCCGCTTTTGAAAAATGCATCCTGGAACAGGAGCTGTCATTTAACAAGGGCAATATCGGCAAAACATGCCAATCACTCAGCCTGCCGAGAAAAACGCTCTACTATAAATTGAAAAAACATGGCCTCAGCCGCCGTGATTTTGTGAAAAAATCATGAAACTTCCTTAAAAACACCCCAAACGGGTCATTTCTTGCCCGTGCAAAACAAGACTATGGGTAAAATTCAGAACAAAACATGCTCTTTTTTTGTCATTCCTAATCTCCGATATAGCTCTATTTGAATATATAATGAGCACTGTTTCCTTCTGGGAAAATTATCCGTTTTAACGACAGCCCTAAATGTTGCCTTATGTGATTTGAAATCATTACAGTGCTAATCTATTCCTCTCATACCGGGAAATGACGAATCGCGTTTCCTTGTATTCTATCGTAAAAAAAACTGGTCATCTGCTTTCCACACATCGCCCACCCGCCCAT
>DRLX01000117.1 GCA_011322715.1 Desulfobulbaceae bacterium | reverse complement strand
GAACGAGAACAAAGAATCGTCACCGTGCTCAAGGGTGCCGGGACCGTGATCGCCGATAATCAGGGAAACTGGGCGATTAACACCAGCGGTAACCAGGGTATGGCCACCGGCGGCATGGGTGATGTGCTGGCCGGGTTGATCGGTAGCCTGCTTGCCCAGGGGATGGGCGTCTGGGATGCAGCTTGTGCCGGTGTCCATATACATGGCCTGGCAGCTGATTTGATCGCAAATGAAAAGGAATACGGATATACGGCATCCGAAGTTGCCGCCGGACTGCCGGCAGCCATACAAAAATGCCGCAACTTATAACGGAGATAAAAATGAAGCAGGCAAAAGATATAATGACCACCGATGTTATTACCGCCGAGGAGTCCATGTCGGTAAAAGATCTGGCCAAATTGCTCTATGAGAATAAAATAAGCGGAGTTCCCGTCTTTGATGACAAGGGGCAGGTTATAGGAGTGGCCACGGAAAGCGACCTGATCGACCAGAACAAAAAAGTGCATATTCCAACGGTTGTGGCAATTCTCGATTCCTTTGTTTTTCTTGAAAACCCGGAAAAGCTGGAAAAAGACATTAAAAAAATGGCGGCAACCAATGTCGGCGATATCTGTTCACATGAGCTGGTGTCCGTGCAACCAGATACCCCTCTTGATGAGGTGGCGACCCTGATGGCCGAACGTCAGGTCCATACCCTGCCGGTGATGGATGGAGAAAAACTTGTCGGAGTGATCGGCAAGACAGATATTATCCGCACCCTTGTTTTGGATAAATAAACGTTGGGTGGGCAAACCAATAAGATGTTACTGAGGATAGTTTGAAAAACAAAGCACTTAAATTGGCGGTCGAGCATTGGAATAAAAACTTCGGTGGTATAAGTGCTTTATCATTACCCCTAAAGCCCGGCAAGGGCCGTACCAGGGGTACCCACCGGCCCTTACAATACCCTGTAGGCGGGGCCACTTCAGACAATCAAATTGATTCTCAAAACGGCAGACCGGAATATGCACGACAAACAGGATGGGGAATCATTTTTTACCCTCTTTTTGATCATGATCATTGCTGAAGCGCTGCCAACGGTTGCGGCCCTTGGTTTTGGCCTCATACATGGCAATGTCGGCGTGCCTGAGCATGGTTTCCGCATCCAGACAATCATCGGGGAAAACGGAAATACCGATACTGGCGCCGATGGAGCAGACATGCTTGTCAGCTTCTATCGGCTCATTGAGTGTTTCAATGGCCTTTTCCGCAACCAGTTCGGCACCCTCGACCGTGGAGGAACTTTCCAGCAGGATAACAAATTCATCACCACCAAGCCGACAGACGGAATCAGAGGTACGAAGTATTTGGGTTAACCGCTGGGCGACCTTTGCCAGGACAATATCTCCCACGCCGTGACCGTAGGTATCGTTGATCGGCTTAAAACGATCCAAATCGACAAAGAGCAGGCAGAGTAGTCTTTTATGACGTTTTGCCAGTGATATAGCCTGCGGCAATCGTTTGCGCAGGTAATTGCGGTTGGGCAGATTGGTGAGTGAATCATGGTTTGCCATGTAACGGATAAGCTCGGCCGCCTGCTGTCGTTCGGTAACATCCTGAAAGACGATGACCCCGCCGGCAATTCGATTGCCCTGAAAAATGGGAGTGGCCCTGAAATCAGCCGGGAAGCTCGTTCCGTCTTTACGCAGCATGCGGACTTCATCAAAATGGTTGGAGGTCGTCAGGCTCTCATTCAGGAAAAAGGGGCAGCAATCCAGGTCAAATTCATCACTGCCCGGCATGGATACCCTGATCACGGAGTCATACGGAAGGCCTGTAATCGAATCCTGGTCCTCATAGCCGAGCATGGAGAGCCCGGCAGGATTAATATAGGAGATTATTCTATTCTCATCGACACCGCAGATACCATTGGCTGCAGCATCTAGAATCATTTCATATTGCCGGGAAAGGAGTTCGAGTTCCTGGGTTGCCCGGTGCGAACCGAGAATGTAGCGGATGCGGTTTTTCAGCACCGACCAGTGGATGGGTTTGCGGATATAATCCACGGCCCCGGCCTGGAAAGAGCGGTCGACAAATGTTTCATTGTCAAGAGCGGTTATCATCAGGATCGGCGGCGCTTTGGCCAGAGATGAGGTAATGGACTGGCAGATTGCCGGGCCGTCCGCTCCCGGCATGGCAATATCCATAATGATCATGTCGAAAAAACCGGCTGCGAGTTTATGCAGGGCCTCCTGGCCATTTGCGGCCTCTTCCACCTTATAGCCCTCACCTTCTAAAAATTGCCGAAGCAGAAGACGAATGACCTCATCATCGTCAACGACCAAGATCAGGGGAACAGTGTCATGAAAAAAGGTAGTCGCCACAGGCTATATGAGCTCCGGAAGATTCAAGACGCCGTCATCGCAGCTAAAAGCGTCTGTAAAGAAGTATTTATTCACGACTAAAGGCCACCTTGAAAAATTGACGATTTTGATGCACTTGCAGGAGCGGCTTTAACCGCGAAGGCATCATATTATCAGGATTGCGGGCAATGTTCTCCTTAGTTGTATAATGCAGGATTACAAACTCTTTATCAAGTTTTTTACGCAAACCTCTCAGCTGTCTGATTCTTTCCCGGAACGCATTATGCGTGTATTTTTTGTTCCCAGACGGGTCAACTCTTCCCTCAACCGTTCGACCGCCCGGTCGATTTCACGCAGAAGGGGTACGGTCTGGGCAATATTGCGGCTGCGGCCCATTTCTTCCATTCGTCGGCACAGACCTGAGAGTTCTTCAGCGCCGAACTGGCTGCTGCTTCCCTTCAGGGTGTGTGCCGTCCGGGCGACGGCATCCGCATCTTTTGCCTGCACCGCCCTGCTTATATCGGAAAAACGACCGCTCAATGTCTGGAGAAAAACATTGATAACCGGGCCGAGATTACCGATGTTATTGCCGAGCTTTTCAAGTGTTTCCGAATTGATGACCATACCGCCCGTTTTGATTTCGTCGTCGTTGTCCCTGGCAATGACATGTCTTCCCTGGATGTGGACCTGTAAATCGGGAAGCTGTTTGCCGATTACCTCTTTCAGTTCATCAAAATTCAGCGGTTTCAAGAGATAATCAATCATGCCGGTATCCTGACACAGCTGTCGGGTATCCATGGTCGCATCAGCGGTCAGGGCGATGACGGGAGGAATGAACCTGTTGCCTTCGGCCGCATTCGACAAAATTTTTCTGGTGGCCTCAAAACCGTCGACAACCGGCATCTGACAGTCCATAAAAATAAGATCGAAATCCTGCTTCATGCAGTGTTCAACGGCCTGACGGCCGTCTTCAGCCTCAATAATGTCCGCACCGGCTCTCTGCAGGCTTTCCCGCAGCACCATTCTGTTGGTCGGCTCATCATCAACAATAAGTACCGTATACGGGGAGCCATCTCCTGCCGCAGAATTGTCTGTTCCGGCGCCGTCACCTGAGCGTTCGTTAGACGCATTGCCGGGGGCTTCGGCAGCGGCAACGGGTAATCGCAGCTGGAACCAGAACGTACTTCCCTCTCCAGGCGCCGAATTAAGGCCCAGGGCACCATCCATCAACTCGATGAGCTTGGCACAGATGGACAACCCAAGACCGGTACCGCCATGTCGTAATTTTGCCGGTCCGTCAAGCTGAGTAAAGGGCTGAAACAGTTCCCCCTGTTTTTCCCGAACTATACCAGGGCCGGTATCCTTCACTTCAAAACGTATGGTATCAATCTTTTGTTCTTTGTGCGTAACAATGACCTTGAGGCTAACCTCGCCCCTACTGGTAAATTTTATGGCATTGCCCAGCAGGTTGACAAGAATCTGCCGAATGCGATAGCTATCACCGATATAGGATGGCGCCAGCCGATCGTCGATTTCGGCATGTACCTTTAGTTTCTTTTGCTCACCGGACAGGGCATAGAGATCCATGGTTTCCATCAGCATGGCGGTAAGATCAAAAGGAGCGAGATCAAGGACCATTTTTTTTGCCTCAATCTTGCTGAAATCGAGCAGACTGTTGATAAGGGTAAGAAGATTACGGGCGGATGTGAGAATCAGTTCTGCAAAATGTTTCTGCCTGTTCTCAAGACCGGTGCCAAGCAGCAATTCACTCAGGCCGATAACGCCGTTCATCGGAGTGCGGATTTCGTGACTGATCATAGCCAGGAAATCCGATTTGGCCTTGTTGGCGCTATCCGCATGCCTGGCCTTTTCACGCAGGCGTCCGTTCTCTTCCCGTAACGAGCGAATTATGCCCTCAAGCTCTGCGACCTGTTGCCGCGTTGTTGATTCTTTATGCTGGTTCATGGATTAGGGAAAAGGCTCAACTGTTTATATCTTTTGGTACGTTTGCGTCTCTGTTGCGGTTTTTTCAGCAGAGAGGAGTCAATTTCACTGATAAATCTGGATGGTCTGCCGAATCCTGGACGTCCGTTTCTGCACTCAGCAGTTGACCGGCTGAGATACAGTTGGTGCCGGGCCCTGGTTATGCCGACAAAGAAGAGTCTGCGTTCTTCTTCAATATGGGCGGTAAATGCAGCCCGGCTCAACTGTTCCCGTGGTTGCAAAGGCAATATTCCTTCCTCAAGGCCGCTGAGAAAGACAACGGGAAACTCAACCCCTTTAGCAGCGTGCAGCGTCATGAGCGTTACTGCCTCTCCGGGCGGTTCCGCAGCAATGGAAAGGCTGTTTTCCTGGAGATATTCAGCAAATCCGGCAAGGGTATCACCAACGGATCCGGCCAGGCGAAAAAATCTCTGAACCTCAGGATCTTCATCTGCAAGCCGGTAGTAGACCGAAACCGTAGAAAGTCCTGCCGCCACACCCTTTTTTTCGGAAACTTGCTGAATTTTTTCTCTGAGATTTTTAAACCTGGTCCCTGCCTGTTTAAACCTCTCTTTCTTGTCGGCAAGTCGCTGAAAATCCATAAGGGGATTCCGGCTTGAAAAAAGTGCCTCTTCCACGACCCGCAGGGTTTTTTCCCCAACACCCGGTTCCCGGGCAATGAGGGGGAGGAGATCGGTTGGAAGGGCCAGATCCGCAGCAACAAGGGCCCAGAGATACAGGAGTTTGACAGGATTTTTAAGATAAAAGGGCTCAAGGCCTACCCGCTGAAACGGAATACCGTGCTTAAACAGGGCATCGCCTATAATGTCGGCCCGGCGACCGGTTCGATACAGAACGCCGATATCGCCAAGGGAAAAGATGCCCTGCTCCCCGGCGGTCAGTTGTTCTATTTCCCGGTGCGAAGTGCCGCCGACAAGGTGCT
>DRLX01000116.1 GCA_011322715.1 Desulfobulbaceae bacterium | reverse complement strand
GGCGGTCATATGTTGTTTTTTGGTAATGTTACAGGGCCATGGCCCTTTTTTCCAACAGCCGTGGTTCGGGCCGAATATATCGCCACCGCTAAAAAGCCGCCTGGTTTTTAAGATTCCGCAGCAATATAATACGAAAATTTATCCTGTTATGAAGACGAAGGAAGAAACAACGAGGACGACTTTCTCCTGTTGCCCGACAAAGGTATTTTCCGCCTGACCGATGGCGTCGGCAAAAGTCGTGGACAGCCTCATGTATCATTGGAATGGACAACACTCAGCAAGTGCACGCGCGACCACTCGCTGATGGAATAGATCTACCAAGACAATCTGCTCAGTGAACAGGAGCACGACATACAGGGAGGAGACGGCATCATGCTCTGTTCCGATGGGTTAACGACCATACCGATCCATGGAAAAATACAAACGTTTTTCAGGAAAAAAACTACCAACAAATTACACCTTACCTGCTTATTGATTAACGCCGCAAACGAGTCCGGAAACAGGGAAAATATCACGGTCGTCCTTCTCCATATATTGACGACGCCTGTCATTGAGTCACCTTGCAATTCAACGTTTTAAAAACCCGAATGACGGGTCCCGCACCTCTCACAGGTTTTCACATGCCACAAAAAAAGCCGCAACATTTATAAATGCTGCGGCCCTTGTTGATTTGTGTCGTTCTTTAGTTTAGTCCGTCATCAACCTTTTCGTCGGCACTGACGGATATAATCCTTTGCCAGAGAAGGATGTTCACTGATAATTTTACCACCTTCCTTACCCATCTTCTTGACCAGAAACTTGGTGACCTGGGCATAGGTCATATCTTTTTTCAGGGTCTGACCAACCAGATCCGCCAATTTTTTCTTTTCAGCCGCATCGGTGAAATACGTTAACAGCCGATGCTCGTCATCATCGGCCTTGGAAGCAGTCTTAGCAGGTTCACTCTTTTTTTCCGTCTTACCGGCTTTCTTTTCCTCAACCACAGGCTGAGCAGTCGTTTCCCTATCTGCCGGAGCTGCTTTCAAGTTTGTGATTTCCTCGGTGAGCGCGGCAATCTTTTCTTCAAGAGGCTGTGTTACCTTATTGATTTCAGCCTGAAGACTACTGATTTTTTCTTCTATCGGCTGGAGATCAACAGCCTCAGGATCCTGTTTTTGTTCAAGCGCTTCCAGACGGGCGGGAAGATCACCCAGAATCTGCCCCGGATCCGGAGCGCCGACCTGTTCCACCTTAGCGGTAAGTGTTTTCACACTCGCCTCGGTTCCGGCTAAGGTTTCACTTACAGCCGCGACCTCTGCAGTGACCGTTTCCACCTGTTCAACGGATGCCTTATCGGCAACGCTCTCCTCGACCTCGCTCAATTTGCCGCGTAAAGCGGAAACCTTGCCTTCCAGATTTCCCTGCACCTCAGTCAGTTCTTTCTTAAGTGGCGCAACCATACGGGAAAAATCGGTTTTCAAGGTTGCGCCAAAGGCTGTCAGTTCCTCTTTAAGCTGCTCACCCTTATCGGATTTGAACAGTCCGGCAAGAGGTGTCAACCAGCTTCGGATGGTCTGCCGCAACCCTTCATACATCCTTGAAGAGGCGGAGGGATTGACAAGCGCCACAGCTCCCAGAAATATCCCTATTAAAACAGCAAGAGAAACTATCAGGGCCAGGGCAAGTCCTATGGTAAGCTGAATAGTGCGAAGGAGCAGTACAACAATGGAACCAAAAGAATTAAACACGGACCCTTCCGGTGAAGTCAGGGTAAAATAAACAATCAGAGAAAAGACAGCAAGGAGAATGGCCGAGCTGATCAGTGGTGATCGCAGTTGATTGGATTTCATTGGTCGTCCCTCCATCGGACCGAATTATTAAAAGAAGACAGGCCACAGGCTAAGAAATTCGTGCCTGAAGATCAGTTTCACTGTATAAGGCGGCTTATGCGAAAGTCCACAGTCAAAGCTCCTCAAAAAAACCTACTGGGACAGAGCCGACCGCACACCATAACTTGTCTTTATTATTGCAAAAAGCGCCTGAACAAACGGAGCGAAACAGACGATCTTCAATAACTGGCTAAAACTTTATAATACGTAGTGTATTTCTACACATACGGCAAGGAAAATCCAACTGTTTTGATAATGCGACCTACTTTTTTCAATATAATTCTCATCGGAATGGCCGGTGTGGGAAAATCCACTGTCGGTCATGCTCTTGCCCACATTTGCGGGAGAAAATTTCTTGATACCGACGATCTGATAACCGAACAGGTGGGAATGGGGCTGCAGGAATATCTGGACCAGGTCGGAAACGATGCCTTTCAACGGATCGAAGAAAAGACGCTCCTCAGCATAACGCCGCAAGGGTTAATAGTGGCTACAGGCGGCAGCGCCATTTATAGCGAGGCAGGTATGGCCCACCTGCAGACAACCGGCCCTCTCATTCTCCTTGAGGCCCCTCTTTCCACCCTTGAACAACGGGTCCACAACCAGAACACACGTGGACTGATAAATCCCGGCATCGGCAGCTTTCGGGACCTCTTTTACGCCCGCAAGCCCCTCTATCACAAATGGGCGAAGTTGCGAATACCTGCAGACACCGGCAGTCCTGAAGATATTGCCCGTGAAATTCTCAACCGCCTGCACGATACCGATCCTGCATCAACCTGATCCCAGCAGACCACCTTCTGCCGCAACGCCTTCCACAACCCGATTCAGAACAAGTAAACGGCCGGTGGCCAACGCCTGCCGATAGGCTTCGCCATGAAGATTCCTTGTTCGTCCCCGTTTTTTATGAAGTCGGGGAAAGGTTGCATTGACAAAGGCATCCAGACCATTGTCCGACTGAACAATAAGCTGTGCCGAGCTGCTCTCCTGTGCGCCGAAAGCTGTTCCCTTCCCCTGCGGCAGCGCCGATGCCTTTAATTTTTCGCGAAAGCCCGCCAAAAGACCATGGGAATAACTGTTTCTTGCCCGCAGACCGCCACCGGCAAATTGTTTTCTGTTTTCCTGCCAGAGTACATCCATTTTCCTTGTCAGAAAGATATAACAATGCTCGGCCACGGCCACATTTTCCGGACGCCCCAGGAGTTCAATGGTACGCACCTGCACATCATCCAACGGCTCATAGATCGAACCACAGACCACCCGCACCGGAAAAAATTCCTGCAGCAAGGCGCAAATTTCACGCAAATGGCCCGGCATTCTCCGCCTACCCGTATTGAGACAACGATGTTCATATTCTCCCTGCCCGGATGTCGGTAACTGGAGATTATAACGCAACAGAATCTCTCCGGCCCGCTGCATGGCCAGAGCCGCTTCATGCTCGTTGTCGGAGGCGGCCAGTGCCAGCAGTTTCTCGACCCGGGCAAGCACCTTTCTTCCCTGTTCGGTTTGAGGACCGGCGCAGGCCGTTTCTTCCGGCGGCGGCCCCGAGCAATCCGCTTTTGCGCTGCAAAAATCTCCGCTTAAGCCCACCATGGCGCACGCCTGTTGAAAACATTTCCCATGGCCGCCATCATTTGAAGAAAAATATTCCCAGCAAATCTGATGGGCCATTTCATGTTTCAAGACCTGAATGGTGACCGCCCAGGGAGAGGCGGCAATAAGATGGGCGGAGAGCGAAAGCAGGTGATAGCTGCCGTTCCAGGAACCGAGAATCATTGAAGAATTGGTCAATTCGAAAACAGGCGCCTGCAACGTGAGCCGGTACTGAAAACAGATATTGTCATATTCCCGTTGCAGCTGCTGTAACCAGGCCGACCTGAGCCGGTCACCGATCTCTGATGCAGCCATTACCGCAGGGATCTTATGGCCCGAATACGCTCGACAACAGGTGGATGCGAACAATTGAGAAACACCTGCAGGGGGTGGGGCGTCAAATTGGCCATATTTGCCCGACAGAGTTTTTTCAGCCCCATGATCAACTCTTCGCCCAGGCCGGTCGAGGCAACCGCATATGCATCGGCCTCATATTCATACCTGCGGGAGATGCTGTTGGTCAGAATGGAGAGGAGCGTTGAAATCGGCGAATAGAGAAATCCAAAGAAGACAAGCCCGGCATAAACGGAAACATGGTCCATGGAAAAGGCGACGAACAGTCCTTTATTGTCTATAAACAGAGACAGTAAGGCAAACATGAAGCCGGTCTGCAGGAGAGAGGTCACCGTCATCTTCAGGATATGTTTTTTCTTCCAATGCCCCATTTCATGAGCAAGGATAGCAACAATTTCATTCTTCTCCATTTTCTCCAACAGGGTGTCAAAAAAGACAATCCTGCGGAAACGGCCAAAGCCGGTAAAAAAGGCATTAAGTCTGTTGGAACGCCTGGAGCCATCCATTGTATAGACCCCCTGCAGGGGAAATTTCCGCCGCTTTGCATAGGCGGTTATTGCCTCGCGTAAGGGACCATCTTCCAGTGGAGTAAAGCGGTTAAACAGCGGTAAAATGACGACCGGGGCAATAAACTGCATCAGAATGGTAAAAGCCGCAACCAGCAGCCAGCAATAGACCCAGGCCATGCCGCTACCCCGCTGAAAAAACCAAAAGACAAGGGCCAGGAGCGGTCCACCCAGCAGCACCGCAAGTAACATCGTTTTCAAAATATCCAGACCAAAGGTTTTCGCGGTTGTCCTGTTGAGGCCAAAACGATTCTCAATACCGAAGGTTGAATAGAGAGAAAAAGGAAGCTGTACCAGAAAACCGAGCAGCAGGAGCAGGCCGGTAAAAATCAGGCCGGTCGGGACCTGCGAGAAGCCCAGGCTCCGAGCATAGATATCCAGGGTATTAAAGCCGCCCAACAGGATAAAGGCAACGGTTATCGGCAGCATGACGGAGGACTGCAAAACGCCGAAACGGGTCGTCACCTGCGTGTATTCCTGGGAACGTGCATACTCATCAGGATCATAGATACCGACGAACTCTCCGGGAAGCTCAGGATCAAGAGAGCGGAGGGTAAGCAGTGAAACACTTAGATCAAGTAGATAACCGACAACCAGGACAGCAAGAATAAAAATGAGATAACTGTTCACAATACACGAAAATTGCCGACAGAATGCAAATGGCGGCCACACCGGTCACCCATCCTGCCGGAAAAAGAGACTAAGGGGCTGTAAGGAAATAAATGTAACAATTTTGCGCTGAAATTTTGTTCATTTTCAAGGCGCGTAAGGAGTTGCATAGTCTCTTCTATTCAGCTCTTTACGCAACGTAGAAAATGGGCAAAAGGGCAAGCAGGATGTTGCAGTTATTTTTGCACAGTCCATAAAGGCCACGAAAAAAGAACACATTCAAAATCCGTCAGACAACTATTGAATATACCTCAACCCAACCTCAAAGTTGTCACTATCCTGCCAGGCGATACTGCACTGCAACTTAGAGGCATCTATTCGTTTATAGGCCGACAGACTGAATATCTCGACCTCATGCCCGACCTGCAGGCCCGACTGACCGGTCACCCGTACACGCAAACCTCTTTCACCGGCATCAAGAATTTCAGCCAGACGCACAATCCGACCATTAATACCCATCATTACGGGGTGGTTCAATCGAGCCCTTTTACAGGAACGCCGTTCTTTGGAAGTCATCACCTATTCCTCTCTTATGGGGTACCTTGAAAAATTAGATATTTTGTTCAAGTTCAAGGAACAGTGAAAAATAAAAGCGCAGCATATTATGCATATGTGAGCATTTTATTTTTTACTGTGACACAGAAATTGGGCAAAATAGCAATTTTTCAAG
>DRLX01000115.1 GCA_011322715.1 Desulfobulbaceae bacterium | reverse complement strand
GCCATTACCTGAACCGGGAAGAATCATATGCGCACGAGGTACTGCTCTCTATCCAGACCGGCAAGACCATTAACGATCCCAAAAGATTTCGTTTTTCCACCGATGAGCTCTACTTTAAATCTCCCGACGAGATGGCGGAGCGTTTTTCCTACTGCCCGGAAGCGATAAGCAATACCGTTGAGGTTGCCGAGCGCTGCAATCTTGAACTCTCATTCGGCGACCACCATTTTCCCATTTTTCCGGTGCCTGAGGATGAAAGTCTTGAAAGTCTGTTTGAAAAGGCCTGCTGGGACGGACTGACCGTTCGCCTTGATCATCTGCGCGAACTGCAGGAGGTAAGTCCTGAGCTGGAGCAGCAGTATAAGGACCGGCTGACCATGGAAATCGGGGTCATCCGCACCATGGGGTTTGCCGGTTATTTTCTCATTGTCGCTGATTTCATTACCTGGGCAAAAAAAGAAAAAATCCCGGTTGGTCCGGGCCGTGGTTCCGGCGCCGGCAGCCTGGCCGCCTATTGTATGTTCATCACCGATATTGATCCTATTCCCTATGGCCTTATTTTTGAACGTTTTCTCAACGTTGAACGGCAGTCCATGCCTGATTTTGATGTTGATTTCTGTAAGGAACGGCGAGACGAGGTGATTGGTTATGTACGCAGGCGCTATGGCGGCGCAAAGCATGTTGCCCAGATTGTGGCCTATGGCTCCATGAAGGCGCGCGCTGTTCTGCGTGACGTGGGACGGGTGCTTGAGATCCCCTTGCCAACGGTTGACCGTATCGCCAAGCTGGTGCCGGAAGAGCTGAAAATCACGTTGAAAAAGGCCATTGACAAGGAACCTCGACTCAGAGAGGCCATGAAGGATGATGCCATCCGTGAGCTGCTCTCCGTGTCCCAGACCCTGGAAGGCCTTTCCCGCCATAAAACCATTCATGCCGCCGGCGTAGTGATCTCACCCAAGCCCATGGTGGAATATCTTCCCCTCTGTGTGGGGCCGAATAAAGAGGTCCTTACCCAGTATGACATGAAATACACCGAGAAAACCGGACTGATAAAGTTTGATTTTCTGGGCCTCAAGACCCTGACCGTCATCGACCGGGCGCTGAAACTCATCAAAAAGGATATCGGCCTTGATGTTGATCTGGCCAAGATTCCCATGGATGATCCCCGGACCTATTCCCTGCTCTGCAAGGGTGACAGCCTGGGCGTCTTCCAGCTCGAGAGCGACGGCATGCGGGAGCTGCTGATCAAGATGGCGCCGGAACAGTTCAGTGACCTGATCGCCTTGGTTGCCCTGTACAGACCGGGGCCGCTCGATTCCGGCATGGTGGACACCTTTGTCGAAACCAAACACGGCAGAAGACCGCCCGAATATCCTCTGCCCCAGATCAAAGCGGTCCTGGAAGAGACCTACGGTGTTATCGTCTACCAGGAACAGGTCATGAAGATCGCCAACATCCTGGCCGGGTACAGTCTGGGTGATGCCGATATTCTCCGGCGGGCCATGGGCAAAAAGATTCCCGAGGTTATGGAGGAAGAGCGCGGAAAATTTATGCAGGGCGCCGCCAAAAACAATATTCCCGAGGACAAGGCCAAGTACATTTTTGATCTGATGGCAAAATTTGCCGGCTACGGATTCAACAAGTCCCATTCCGCCGCCTATGCCCTGATCGCCTACCAGACCGCCTACCTCAAGGCCCATTATCCTGCCCAGTTCCTGGCCGCCCTGCTCTCCTGCGATGTCGACAATACCGACAAGGTCGTGAAATACATCAATGAATGCAGGAGCATGGATATTCCGGTACTGCCGCCGGACATTAATGAATCGTTTGATGATTTTACAGTCATTAACGATCGTGTTCGCTTTGGCCTGGCCGCCGTCAAAAACGTGGGCGGCGCCGCCCTTGATTCCATCATAGAAGAACGTGAAGAAAACGGCCCCTATGCCTCGCTGGCCGATTTCTGCGGCAGGATAGATTCAGCCAGGGTCAACCGCAAGGTGATTGAAAGCCTCATCAAGGCAGGCGCCTTTGATTCGCTGGGTGGAAAACGTGCTCAATATATGGAAGTTCTTGACCAGGCGCTTGATCATGCCAAAGCCGTGCAGCGCGACCGGTTAAGCGGACAGATGAATCTCTTTGCCCTGGCCGGACCTGAACAGGATACCGGTAAGGAACAGGAGATTGAGCTCCCTGCTATCGAAGACTGGCCCGAGCTGAAAAAACTCACCTATGAGAAGGAAACCGTGGGTTTTTTCCTGACCGGCCATCCTCTGGAATCGGTAATGGGCGATATAAAGAGAGTGGTTGACACGGACATCGAACATCTTGAGGGCTGGCGCGACGGGCAACCCGTCAGAGTCGGCGGCCTGATCCAGCAGGTCAAGGAGCACAAATCGCGCAAGGGTGACCGGATGGCCTTTACTGTGCTGGAAGACATGACCTCCCGGGTGGAGGTGATTGTTTTTCCATCAACATTTGAGCAATGTTCTCACCTGCTCGGCGGCGAAGAACCGCTCATAGTGCTCGGGACGGTACAGCAGGGAGAACGTGGCGCCAAGATCATTGCCCAGTCAATTGACCGGCTGGCTGATGCCTTTGCCAAATATACGGAAAAAACGGTTATCCGTCTGCAGGCGGACAAGACGTCCCGTCAACATATGGAACAGATCAAAGAGATGCTCTATTCCTTTCACGGCAAGGTGCCCGTCCACCTGACCCTGCATTTCGATGGCCGGGGTGAGGTGGATATTGACGTACTCAAGGATATGGCCATCCAGCCCACCCCTGATTTTCTTCATTCCATGATCGGACTCTGCGGGGAAAATGGGTTGCAGATACACATGAAGCCCACCGAGGTCCACAGGAGAAAGAAAAAAGGCAGGGGCTGGTCCGGTAAGAGCGCCTGAGACGGACT
>DRLX01000114.1 GCA_011322715.1 Desulfobulbaceae bacterium | reverse complement strand
CCTTAAAATAATGGATTTCAACTCTGCTTTTGCAACGGAATACGGTACCTCTGCTCCTTTTCCTCTCCGGCAAACAGATGGGGAAGATGCCTGCGCAAAGGCCTGCTCAATAACAGTATCCCGACAAAAAACTCCGCTGCCGTTAACATAATCCAGGCCCATCTGCGGTCGGCGTACTCGATCCGAACTCTGCTTACCGCTGGTCCCCATGACCAAGGGCAGTTCCCTGGTGGAAAAACCAAAATCTTTTTGCAGCCGTTGCCGATCAAAACGGGTTATCCAGGAACAGGAACGAGCCGTACAATAGGCAGCCGCCTCCATTGCTCCAAGGATATGACCGCCGTCAAGCAGACAGTAACGCAACGCCCGCCGGCCATACTTCCAGCTTGAACGATAATAAACGGCCGTCACCAGCACAACAAGACCGTTCACCACGCCGCCATCGTGAAAATATCCTTCAAGCCCCTCTTCCGGCTTCAAGACATAGAGAAGGCGCAGTCGCTTGGTCAACGGTTCAAAATGATAAATCCCGTCAACCAGGCCGGACTCGCCTCGGCTCTGCACATACAGTTCACAGGGGTAAAGAGCGCCGGCGGATGGGTTAACCCGCAGAAAATATCTGCCTCCCGGGTAGACCTTTTCAGCAGTTATGCCGCAACAAAGATGTAAAAAATTCCGGAGCCGTGCACAGACGTCCGGGGAAACAGTCGCAAACTCCGGCGGATAGTATTTAAATACCTCAGGCTGTCGTTCCCAGTCCATACCCCTGCCGGACCGAACCGATTCCCAGGTATGGATGGTTTGCCGGTGATAGTCATTCATTTTCCCGGACAATGGAGAAGGTGGGCCAGACCACTATCATTGGGCTTTTTTCGTTTTTCCTCCCTCGCATTCTTCACGATAAGGATTAATGGTCAGTACAGGGCAGCAGGCTGTTTTGACAACCTGATCCGCAACCGATCCAAACATAATCCGTTCCAGTCCTTTATAACCATGGGTGCCCATGACGATAAGATTACAGCCGATTTCCTCGGCATAATTGAGAATTTCTTCACCGACATCACCGGCAAACACCTTACTTGTCACCTCTGTTACACCATAGCCGCGCAGAACGGTTTTATTCTCTTCCATAAAGGCGTCCATTCTCTGCTGGGCGGACTCAAAAATTTTCTCTTCAAGGTTCGGCATACTGACCGGCGGCACAAAGAAACCGCTGTAATCCTCAAAATTCTGCACCACAAAGACAAAATGGAGTGCGGCCTTAAACGTACCGGCCACATAGGCCGCAGACCTGGCAATCTTGGCGGCGTTATCGGAAAAATCGATGGGCGTCAATACGGTTTTAATTTCCTGCATGCACAACCTCCTTGAGTAATAATTGCTTCAAGAACGGAGAACGGCCCGCTACGGATTCGCACCCGATTCCCTTCCTCATTGTCATAGTTCCACAGGCGAGCTACCTTTTCAAGGGGAATTACGGGCCTTTCTACAAAGCGGTTGACCATGGCCGCGAAGAAGAATATAGTTGCAGGATTTTCCATGGATACGACAAAAAGTCTTCCCCTTGCACTGTTTTACGGAGAACACTATGGATTTTGAACCGAAATGGATCGCCTGGGAAACCACCCGTCGCTGTAATCTGAAATGTGTTCATTGCCGTTCCTCCTCGGAACTTGAGGCCAAAGGGCATCCGGACTTCTCGTTTGACGAGGCCAAACGTGTTCTTGACGATATTCACAGCTATGCCGACCCCGTAATCGTCCTTTCAGGAGGTGAACCCCTGCTTCGAAATGATATTTTTGATATCGCGGCCTACGGTACGGGCCTTGGACTGCGCATGTGCATGGCCACAAACGGCACCCTCGTCACCCAGGAGGTCTGCAGGGGGATCAAGGAATCGGGAATAAAAATGGTTTCTTTAAGCCTTGACGGTGCAAGCGCCGCCATCCACGATGATTTCCGTAACCAGCCCGGTGCCTTTGACGGCACCATGAATGCCATCAGACTCTTTAACGAAAACAACATTCCATTTCTCATCAACTCCTCTTTTACCCAGCGCAACAAACAGGAAGCGCCGAAAATTTACCAACTGGTGAAAGAACTGGGCGCAACCGCCTGGTACCTGTTTATGATCGTCCCCACCGGCCGCGGGGAGGAAATCATGGAAGAACTGATCCCTGAATCCGAGTACGAGGACATGCTCAACTGGCATTATGACATGGAAAAAGAGGAATCGGACATGCTGGTGCGGCCCACCTGTGCCCCTCAATATTACCGAATTGTGCTCCAACGGGCCAAGAAGGAAGGAGAAAAATTCAAACGCCGCAGCCTGAAATTTTCCACCGGCGGTTCCAAGGGCTGCCTTGCCGGTCAGTTGATCTGCCTGATAGATGTGGACGGCAATGTCCTGCCCTGCAGTTACTTCCCCAAGGCCGCCGGCAATATTCGCGAGCAGTCTTTTCAGGATATCTGGGAAAATTCGACCCTGTTTCACGAACTGCGTGATTTTAAAAGCTACAAGGGCAGTTGTGGCCGCTG
>DRLX01000113.1 GCA_011322715.1 Desulfobulbaceae bacterium | reverse complement strand
GCACGGTGGTTCGTAACACGAACTGCGGGCAACCGCAGGAAAGTGCCACAGAAAACACACCGCCGATGGCCTGCTGCACAGCGGGCACAGGCAAGGTTGAAATGGCGAGGTAAGAGCTCACCGCTTTTGTGGCGACACAAAAGGCAGGGTAAACCCCACCGGGTGCAAGACCAAATAGGGAAGTGTTTAAAGGCTGCCCGCCTGAGGCTTCCGGGTAGGTCGCACGAGGCGCCGGGTGACCGGCGTCCCAGTCAAATGATCATGCCTGTATATGCAGGGACAGAATTCGGCTTATAGCCCGCCCCAATTCTTTGCATGCCCGATTCGTCTTTTTTTCGATATAATGAAAAATCCCATCGTCGCACCCGGCTGGATAGATCGTGTACGGCACAATGCGTATGTCTGGTTTATTTCCCATGCTGCATGACAATGAAAAAATATCAATGAGCCAACCATTGCCGGATACAACGGAAAAAAACAGCAAACCACCGGCCGGCGTTATCCTGCCGGCCGCCGGTTTCGGGACCAGGATGCAATCTTCAACCCCCAAACAGTTCCTCGAGATTGCCGGGGAACCCATCCTGGTCCGAACCATCAAGACATTTGTACAATATGCGGCAATACATTATCTTGTCATAGCGGTGGCTGCCGACCAGCGTCCAAACTTGGAAACCCTGCTCACCCGTTACCTATCAACCGAACAACAAGACAAAATCATTCTCACCACCGGCGGGGCAACCCGACAGCTTTCCGTCAAGGCCGGCTTCGATGCCATGCCGGCGGAAATTCAAATCATTCTTGTGCACGACGGTGCGCGACCGCTGGTCAGTGGCAGCCTCATCCGTGCATGCCTGCAAACAATCATCGACAAGGGCGCTGCCATTGCAGCAATTCCCGTTAATGATACCATAAAACGCATTAACGCGGACAAAACCATTGGTAAAACCATTGACAGGTCTGATCTCTATTCAGCGCAGACACCGCAGGGAGCCATCAGACATCTTTTTGAAAAGGCGTACCAAGCTGCGGAGAGAGATGGATTCATCGGTACCGATGAGTCTTCCCTGTTTGAGCATGCCGGAATTCCCGTTGCCGTGGTAGAAGGTGAGGAACGAAATATTAAGATTACCCGGCCCGGTGATTTGCAGATCGCCCAAGGGCTTCTTGAAGAAAAAAGAATTCCCGGAGGGACAAATAATATGTTGCGCATCGGTCACGGATTTGATGCCCATCGTCTTGAGAAAGGCAGAAAACTCATCCTTGGTGGCGAGCACATAGAATATACCAAAGGACTCCTTGGCCATTCCGACGCCGATGTCCTGACCCATGCCCTGATCGACGCTATCCTCGGCGCTTTAGGTGCAGGTGACATCGGTAGCCATTTTCCAGACACGGACGATAGCTATAAAGGGATCAACAGCCTGATACTCCTTGAAAAAATTATTGGTCTAACCATTAACCAGGGATATAGAATTTCAAACACCGATCTGACGGTTCTCTGCCAGGCGCCCAAGCTTGCACCGTACCTGAAAAAAATGCGACAAAACCTGTCCCGGATCTGCAATATTTCGCTGGAATCCGTTAATATTAAAGCAACAACAACGGAAAAAATGGGCTATATCGGGCGGGGTGAAGGCATTGCCGCTCAAGCAATAGTTCTACTCAGAAAAATTTGAGGTTATGATAAATAAAGAACGGCTTGCCGCCACATTTACCGTGCTTTGCGAAACCGACAGTCCTTCCCGCCATGAGGGAGCAGTAGCGGTTCGGCTGAAAGAAATATGGGCAACACTTTCTCCAGACAAGAGCTTTGAAGATGACTCGGCCCTTCGTACCGGTTCGGAAAGCGGGAACCTGTTTTTTCAGTTCAACGGGACGTTGGATAGAGAACCGCTGTTCTTCAACTGCCACATGGATACGGTGGAGCCAGGGGTCGGTGTCCGGGTCAAACGAGAGGGCGATCTCTTTACCAGTGCAGGCGACACCGTTCTCGGCAGTGACGACAAATCCGGTATTGCCGCCCTGATTGAGGCGATGCACATCATCCGTGAACACAACCTGTCGCATCGGCCGGTGGAATTTATCTTTACCACCTGCGAAGAAATCGGACTACTCGGGGCCAAGGCCCTTGATCCCGGCAACATTCGGGCGACATTCGGTTATGCCCTGGACTCCAGTGGATCAGGTAGGGTCATTATCGGGGCTCCGGCATCCAATAGGCTGAAAATACGGATCAACGGCGTTGCCGCCCATGCCGGCCTGCATCCGGAACGGGGAGTTAATGCCCTCATTCTTGCAAGCCGGGCTTTGGCACAGGTGCCCGATGGCCGTGTTGATGACGACACTACAGTCAATTTTGGGACAATCTGCGGCGGTGTGGCCTCAAATATCGTTCCGGAACGGGTAACTATTGAAGGCGAGGTACGAAGCCATTCCCAAAAAAAACTTGCCGAGCTCACGGAGCGGATAGAAAAGATATTTGAAGACACTATCGACAAATGGCGCGATCCGTGCGGAAAGGCCAAGGGCAGGCCCTCGGTTGATTTCAACGCCCACCTGGACTTTCCCCTGATGCGACTTGCTCCGGAGAGTCGGGTTGTTCGCGAGGTCGATCTTGCGGCAAAATCCATTGACATGGACCTTGCGCCGGTTGTGGCCGGCGGCGGCAGTGATGCCAATATCTTCAACGGCTACGGACTCGATACGGCCATTATTGCCACCGGCATGACCAATGTCCATTCCGTCAACGAACAGGTCAATCTTGAGGACATGGTCGATCTCACCCGACTCATCCTGGCCTTGCTCACCCGGTAGATACCTCCCGCTTTGAGGAACT
>DRLX01000112.1 GCA_011322715.1 Desulfobulbaceae bacterium | reverse complement strand
GTACGGCTTGAACTCAAGACAAAACTGTTTGGCAACAGCAATGACTGCGATTGCAGCCCAGCCGGTCTCAAATTCGGAAATTCCCGGATGTTGAAGGCCGTCCAGAACCTGGTTGAATCCTTCCGCAAGGTGCGACAGCGAGACAGCACAGCTGACTGGACGGAATGGTTCGCTCCAAATGGTAACTGGCTGCTGAAACCTTTGATAAACTACGTTTGCGGAATTTTGGCCAGGAGTAATCCCTTTTTGACCATTTTCCCGAACAATATGAACGGGCCGGAGCCCGGCAGACTGGTTAAACATTTTTGTTTCTCCATTCGTTGTGGGAACTCCGGGATCCAGCCGACAAGTGTTGCACCACTTGTCATGAATGGCATCTCCCACGAGACCCCTGGGTAAACCGGGTCTTCGGCCTTGCTAAAGCCACTTGCCCCTAACGGGGCAGGTGGTCTTTTTTGGGCCGCATCAATATAAAGGCGACCTCAGGCCCGATTATTCAATTACTCCTTCATACTGGCGACCAAAAACACAAACGCCCGCCTACAAACAGCAAGCGAGCGCAATGGTGCCAAACGGCACCACAAAACATCATATAACAGTGATCAGTACGGTTCATAATAGGCACTTCCTGGCGAGCCCCGATTATTCATAATGAACAAGAAAAATTCTACAAACAGATACAAAATAGCATCACTAGCCTGATTCAACATTTTCTTTTCTTCTCCCAAAAGAGGGTTGACCAAAGGAACATACAACTATATTAAGTTTACTTAGCGTATAGAGAATCGCCATGTTTTCTCACCTTATACTACCCCGATGAAATAGCGCACACAACAACGTCTCTGACTGACACCAAACAAAGTCATCAGACGATGTCAGTTCTCATGCAGAGAATTGAATATATTCATCTGCAAATAGAAAAACTCTTCTACCGGTAGACAACCGCCCATAAATTGTTAAACCTACAAACTACGAGGTACGATAACTAGGGGCACAGGCGATGGCTGATCCAGAACCAGAGGACTTGCAAAAAGTTTTTCAAGATAGTCGGAATGAATTAATACGAATTTTCAATTCAAATGAAAATTTAGACCTTGCAAAACAAAAAACTATAAGAACTACCCTTAATCATGAAACGTTGAACCAACTCCGCTTTAATCCGAAGCACCGTTTCTCCGATTACATCAAACATGATGTGATTGATCTCATATCACCTCATAAAAGTATCCGTCTGTATAGAACTCTATCAAAAATAATAGGTCAGAATGCGCAAGATATTTTAATGGCTAACAATTTTCTAGGCACATACAGGTACTATAGATATGCACCTGACAAGAGCCAACAGGAATCATTTAAATTTATCAAAGGATTCATCTATATATACTCTAATGGCAAAAGATTTTACTTTGGACACATTTCTCAAGATGCAATAGATAAGGAAATTTATGAACATCCGTTCTGTCAGACAAATGAAAATCAAACAGCTGACTTCGAACATAAGGGATTTGTTTTCTTTAGCAACAACCGTTTATCTCTGGTTGGGTACCGGCCTGGCGTACTACGCCAAATTGTTATTCAAACAAATACACACACAACAGTTAAGACTGACATACTACAAGGCATTGTTTCATCGGTAAGCAAAGGCCTGAATCTATTCTCAACCAGATTTATACTAATACATAAAGAACACAGGTACTTTAATGAACCTGAAAAAGTCGAGTCTGAATTCAAAAGCATTGTAAAATCCAATGCTATAACTGCTAGTAAATATTTATATATTAATTGCCCTGTACCTGAAGGATAAAAATGGCCTGCCTCTCAAAAGAGAGGCTTTTGCATTTTACTTGACGTAATTACAATTCATTAGCACACTTTTCCCATGACCGACATTCTTTCCGGCATGGTTCAGGTGTTCAAGCTGGCGGCAAAGCTGCTGCTCTGGCTCCTGAAACATCTGTGGACCGGGACCAAATTCACTGCCAGAAAGATTTTCACCCGCAAATCCCGCACCTTCGGCACCGCCCACTGGGCCACAAGGCGCGATCTTCGCAAAGCCGGTGCTTTGGGCGGGGATGGCCTGATTGTCGGCAAGGCTGGCCGCAAATTCCTGCGCTATAACGATCCGGAAGGCACAGCCCTGGTATTTGCCCCGCAAGGGGCCGGTAAAGGGGTTGGTATCGTCATTCCCAACCTGCTGGACTACAAGGGCAGCATTCTTGTCACCGATCCCAAGGGCGAAAACTTCGCCATCACGGCCGGGCACCGCCGCACCATGGGACCGGTATGGTGCCTCAACCTCGCGCAACCGGAAGCTTCCAACGCCTTCAACCCCCTGGACACCATTCGCACCGGCACCACCCATGAAACCGATGATGCCGAGATTCTGGCGGACCTGATGCTGGTTCACGAGCCACATACATCTCCCCACTGGCGGGAAATGGCCACTAACTGGCTGGCGGGTTTTATCCTGTATGTGGTCCACAAACATAAGGATACCCCGGAGCTGCGCACCCTGACCGAGGTCCGGGCCATTACCAATCAGCCCCCCGATGCCTTTCAGTCTACCCTTGAGGAAATGTCCCTCATGGGAAAAGCAAAAATCCATGAAACCGCCAACGAAATCCTGCGCTCCGGCGACAGCGATGAAGCCCGCAGCATCCTCACCAACATGGGCAAGGCCACCAAAATCTTTGCTGCCGACAAGCCCCCTGCCCTGATTACCGGCCAGTCGGATTTTTCCCTTGAAAGCATCAACGACCAGACCACCACCGTTTACCTGGTCGTACCGGAAGAAAAGCTCACCATATATGCCCCGCTATTACGGGTCATGGTTGGCCTGACCATCAATGCCCTGCTGCGGGCCGGGCGCGAGCGCTCTACACCGGAGCACCCTACCCTGCTGCTGCTTGATGAAGCCGCCGCCCTTGGCTACATGGGGCCACTGGAACAGGGCATGGGCTATCTGCGGGCCTATGCCCGCTCATTGCTGATATTCCAGGACCTGCACCAGCTCCGGCAAACCTATCCCAAGGCCGGGTCCATCATTTCCAATTCAAAATGCCAGGTGGCGTTCGGGGTCAATGATTTTGAAACTGCCGAAGCCCTGTCAAAACGTATCGGCCAGGAAACCATCAAAAGCCGCAGTGAAGGACAATCCCAGGCCTCTGACGCCCTGCTTAAACACCAGCAACAGGCCGGTGAATCCGAAACCGCCCGCTGGCTCATCGATCCTTCCGAAATCCTGCGCCTGCCCGCTGATGAAATGCTGGTCTTCATGGGCAAGCAGGTCAAGGCACCCATCCGGGCAAAAGCCTTTCGCTATTATAAAGAGCGGTATTTCCGGGGTCTGTTCGACAGCTGGCGGGATGCACCTACCCCAGACCTCCAGGCAAAGGTCGAGTTCTCTGGCGGCCACGCGCCTGACGCCGGACTGGCTTCCTCCCCATCAGCGGTTGATACCGCAAACCAAAATCCCGATAACGGGCTTCCATCCGGTTCTGACCGGATACCATCAGCGCCAAAGCCTGACCAACATCCTCCAGTAACCGGCTGAGCAAACTCTGGCGCTTTTTCGCATGTTGCAATGTCAGGCCAGTAAACATTGACTCCTGCCCTTTCTGGCGGGGGGATATGATAAAACCCCGCCTGGCCTTCTTCACTAATCCGGCAGACTTTCGCTGCTGATGTTGCCGGGCCAACAAATGCCCCCGCTGCCCCCAGTAGCGTTGCTTTTGCCTAAACCGTGCCTGCTGTGCTCTGGTTCTCAAAACCCGCTTTGCTGTCCGCTTCCGGTTTCCGTCAATAATTGACCGGTTCCAGGAAAAACGGGTACCGCGATCATGGCCGTTATAATGTCGTTGCCGAAAACGTCTTTGCTGCCGCTCTTTTCCATACACAGGCACCTGCCGGGTTTTGCTTTTCGGCGTATAGCCCCGCTGTTCCATCTGCCGGGATTTTGGCCCCACATGAATTTCCGGCTCCCGGTCAAGCAACGCGGCCTGCGCCCGATCGCCTCTCTCAAGGGCTGACTTACGCTGTGCCTCCAAAGTCCGGTGGTCTACCCGGTCCCGGTGATGATGCTGCTCCAGGGCACGGTTTTGATAGTTTGCCCATGACTGCCGCCAGTGGGCAATCATGTCCCTGGAATTCCATTCCCGGGTTTTCGTTTTCCGCAACCCGTTCCGGTCCGCCTGCCTCAATGTCAGCATCACATGGGCATGGTGATTATGCTTATGATCGCCCTTTTCAGGCTGCGGTGCATGAATAGCCACATCGGCCACCATGCCCCGGTCTACAAACTCAGCCTGCACATAAGCCCGCACCAGCTCCAGGCGCTGTTCATCTGTCAGCTCGTGAGGCAGGGCCATGTTGATTTCGCGGGCAAGCTGGGCATCCTTCCTTCGCTCCATGTCCTCAACTTCATTCCACAGGGTTTCCCTGTCAGCCAGGCGCGCGTCTGCGCCTTCCGGCAACATGATTTCAGTGTGGGCGACACCGCCCCGCTTACTGTAATCATGCACCGTTTCAGCTCGGTCATCCTGCAACCGCTCACCGGCGCGGTAAGCGGCAGCAGCCACTGCCGACCGGCCACCACTGCGTTTGATAACCTGAGCTGAAAAATGATAGCTGGCCATCCCTTTTCCTTGTTGAAATCCATGACCTGATGGTCACGGCAATGGAAATTGCGATGCAGAATTCAGGCCAAAGTGTAGCCTGGGCGCACCTATGTTGCGAAGCAATGTATAAGTGCACTATTAAGAAATCAACTCCAGCCACAAAACGCTGCTGTATCTAATAGAACACTGGCGTCAAACACACCCCCGAATAAAAGGCCATAAGGGCTACCCATCATCCTTAATAACCGACAATATGTCTCTCGCCCCATTCAACACACGCTCAATTAAAACCTTGTCATCCAAAACATTGTACAAAATGACGTAGTTCCCATGCGGTAAAATTCTGGCATTATCTCCCAACTCTGGAAACCGTGGAGCGGCTTCTGGAAAAGCGTCCAGTTTTCGGCACCGTTCCCTAATTTCCTGGATAAAACTTACCGCACGACGGGGATTATCCTCTGCGATATAATCACCAATTTTTTCGAGGTCGTTGTCCGCCTTTGGCGAGAATTCAACCCTTTTCACAGGCCTTTTTCCTCAGCCATACGCGTATATTTGGCTTCCAATCTATCCAAAACTTCATCAGCAGGAGTGCTTGCTCCACTATCCATCCCCTCCTGGAATGCTTTTCGAAGCTCCTCCAATTTAATTTTTCTCATTTGCTCCTGCTCCTTAAGCAAGCGCAATCCATCTCGCACAACTTCACTCTTTGAATTGTAACGACCACTCTCAACCAGATTGGCGATAAATTCCTCAAACCTGTTTCCGAGCGCATAACTTGCTGGCATGTTCATGTCCTCCATAATTCAGAACATTATGGCATATGATAATAATTATCACAACACACTTTCTGACACTTCATTGCATACACGGTGTTTCAAAAATCCGGCGCCTGCGGCGGGCTATGCTCTTGGGGCTTTGCCCCGCCGCAGGGCATCCCCAGGATATTTGACCAACAACGATGTTATGATAGAGTGAACTTGCGGTACAGGCTGGGAAGCCGATGGCCGTCAACGACGATGAGGCACTCTGTGGTGACATAGAGTGCCCTTCTACTTTCATATCCGGGGGAATTCTCATGTCTGACGATAAAAATCGCTACCATGGCGATTATTCCAGTTACGATGATAACCAGCAAAACCTGCCAGACAATATTCCTGGTCAGGGGCCACGGGAGCATTACGATTATCGGCATGACCAT
>DRLX01000111.1 GCA_011322715.1 Desulfobulbaceae bacterium | reverse complement strand
TTATGCCACAGGTGGACACTTCTTTGATCCTGATCTTTTGTCTTGACAAAATTTCGAGCTTTCGGTAGAGGAAACTTTACTTCATGGGAAAGAATGTGAAAATTTGAAGTCCGGTTTTTTTTACGTGAAGGCTGACTAAAGTTATAACGTCTCTTTTTTTCTTTTACATTTATTTGACTGGAGGATGGGAACATGTGGGAAATTATTGTTGATAAGGATAAATGCGTTGGTGATGAGGAATGTGTGAATGCCTGTCCCGCACAGGTTTATGAAATGGTTGACGGTAAGGCCGAGCCGGTAGAGCCTGATGAATGTCTTGGTTGCGAGACCTGCGTAGAAGTTTGCCCCGAGGGTGCCATCACCGTTACCGAAGTCTAAGCAAGTTTTTTTATTTTTTTTTAGACTACAATTGGTTGGCGATAAGCCCATCCCCGAACGGGGATGGGCTTATCGCGTTTAAAGGAACATTGAGCAATGTCTGTTGCCTGAAGGCCCCATGGTGAAAAAACCGCCCTAACCAATTTATCTTTTTTTCAGTTTTTTTGCTGTAATAAGGGGACATATTCAAAATTTATGGCTTTGGCATGCTTTGAATCCAAAACGGAATCCGGCGTATTATCAGGCATTTTTTTATGTGGTCTTAATGTACCGCCGGCGGAGCCGGCATGAATGTTCACAAAATAAAACCAGGAGTAAGTAGAAGCGTCCATCTCTTTACCGCCGCACTACTATGGACGGTGATCGGACTTGTTCTTATGATTCGGGGATGGGGATGGATCGGGTCCGGTCCTGCCCGGTGGCTGGTTGTGGCAGCTATTGCTATCGGGACGGTTAAATCCATCTTTGTGCTTGATAAAACAGCACTTCGCTGTATGGAGAGGATCCATGGCTTTGATGATTCCACCTGTCTTGGCGCTGTGTATTCTTGGAAGACCTGGTTGCTGGTTCTGCTCATGATGACCTTTGGTATCACCATGCGCCGATTGACCGATCCCGGCATGATTATAGGTACCCTATACATGGCCATCGGTTGGGCCTTGTTGTTCTCAAGCCGCAGAGGATGGCTTGGTTGGTGGCAGTGGACACACCGTGATTGAGTCGCTGAACAGGGTCCTGGTTAGTCGTTCGGCCCTGGCACATAATTTTCGGATCTGTGCTGAAAAAAGCGGCGGTGTGCCGATCATGGCCATGGTCAAGGCCGACGCCTACGGCCACGGCATGGAGGAATGCGCCCGCGTCTTTGCCGACAGCGGCGCCAGGGCATTCGGGGTGGCCGAGGTTGTGGAAGGTGTGCGCCTGCGTCAAAGCGGAATCAGGGAGCCGATTTTTATTCTTGCCGGTCTCTTGCCCGAATTTTTTGAGGCGGTCATTGACTATGATCTGACGCCGGTCCTTGTTGATGGAGAAATTGTTGATTCCCTTGCTGCTACGGCCTCCGCCCATGGGAAAAAGGTCCATGTCCATTTGAAAGTTGACACCGGTATGGGGCGGCAGGGATGCCGACTCGATCAGGCGCCTGCAGTTGTCCATAAAATTATCAGCCACGATTCTCTTCATCTTGCCGGTATAATGGCCCACTTTCCCATGGCCGATGATCCCGTCCATGGCAACAGCGACCGTGTTCTGAGCGATTTTCTCCACCTGGTCGCCACATTGCGGCCCCTGCGCCTGAAAGACTGTCGGTGCCATATAGCAAACTCCGGCGGTATTTTTTCCGTTGACGGTGCTGAACTTGACATGGTCCGTCCCGGAATCTCTCTGTACGGCTATGGCGCGGACGGAATGGAGGCAGGGATGACCAATGGTCGGCTGCGTCCGGCCATGTCGTTTGTCAGCCGTGTTCTGCAGGTGCGTGAGGTGCCGGCAGGAACCGGCCTTGGTTACGGACACATATACACAACCACCAAAACAACCCGTCTTGCCGTGCTGCCGGTCGGCTATGAGGACGGATATGTCCGTGCGCTTTCAAACAGGGCGGAAGTTCTTGTCCATGGATGCCGTGCACCGGTGGTCGGTAGAATTTCAATGAACCTGAGCCTGGTGGATGTTTCGGAAATACAGGAAGTACGGCCAGGGGATGAGGCTGTTTTACTGGGCAGGCAAGGCAATGATCGGATAAGCGCCGATGAAATCGCCGGTTGGATGGAGAGCATCAGCTACGAGGTGCTCTGTCTTTTCGGTCATTGTAATACCAGAGAATATAGAGAGTAAATAAGTCATTATCTCCATGGATTTCAGTGCCCTTTTAATTGTTGCCGCCGGTGTCGTGGTTGGAATCGGAGCATCGTGTTCAGGCCTGGGCGGCGGTTTCCTCATGATACCGCTTTTGCTCACCCTTGGTTTTTCCGCTCAGAAGGCGGTTGGGACAACCTTTCTCGGTATCTTTCTGATAGCCATATCCGCCCTGATTGCCCATAATAAACTTGCGCATGTGGATTTTAAATATGGCATCTTGCTTGGCATTGGCGGTATAGTCGGAGCACAGATCGGCGCTCGTCTGATAGAACATATCTCAACGGAAAATTTCAGAAAAATTTTTGCGGTTATTCTGGTTGGACTTGCTGTTTATATCTTTATGAAAAAATAACAGCCGCACTGCACAATTGTCTAAAACGGGTCTTACCTGAAATCAAT
>DRLX01000110.1 GCA_011322715.1 Desulfobulbaceae bacterium | reverse complement strand
TTTGCCGAAAGGGTTGTTGATACAAAAATAGCATGATAAATCATTGTCTAGGCATCACATGCATGCGACAGCAACATGAGGTACTCCTCATACCTCATCACTCTGCTTTTTACCACAGTAATTACATACCAACACCGAAACAGGCATGGTACGGGTTTATCGGGCTGGTCGAAAAATGGACTCTGATTGTCTTTATGGCTTTGGTAATTGCCTACCAGGAAGGATATTACTTAACTTATCTGATGTGGTTTTTGCATACCCTTATCTATAAACATTCTTAATGTATATTATTGTGTGATATTTAGTTATGTATTGTGAGCTTAGCCTGATGGTTCTTGAGTGATAAATAAAAACGTGCGATGATTAAGCGAAAAGTAGTCATCTGAATTTATTAAGCAAAGGAACTGCTCATGCTACTCAAACGCTCAAGGGATATTGAAAGTTGGGACTTACCGCATATCGAAAACCCGTTTTTTGCCCGGGCACATGTGGAACGGGCTTTCTTTAATTGCTATGCTTCGGATCTCCGTGGTATTGATGAGGTGCTGCGAGACGAATTCCACAGTTTTTCCAGTTTGAACCGCGACCGCCGAACATTGGATCGGTTGCTGAACCTGTTGGAGTATGGGAGGGTTTTTCTGATCCATGAAATGGGTGCAAAACCCTTTTCTCCGGTAGTGCGCCAGGAAGAGGATGGACCGGACAAGAGCCGTTGGGTAGTTTCCCTCTCCAACAACTACCTGTTCGCCAGATCGAGCCTGGAATGGATCGTTCAGGGGTTAAATAACAGCCATACCGGCGGCCATGCACAGAAGCCCCCATCCTTGTTGGACGAGGTGGTGGGCGGAGCCAAGGAAATCATCAACCAGTTGGGACGGCGCACGGCGGCGAGTCTGTCCGAATCCATGGGTATGCGGTATGTGGAGAAAGAAACGGGACGGGAGATAGACCTGAACAAGGAGGCCAAGGATTTGTTGCCGCCGAGTAACGCAGACCAGGAATTGGGAGCACAGATCGTTCGGGATAACCGGGCTACCGCGGCAATGGTATCAATGGTCATGGCGCTGTCAAGCAAGTTCCGTTCGGTGGTGCGCAATCCGGAGGAATTTGCGGCAGACTTGAAGAAGGCGCTGACACATGCCAAATCCGAGTCGGAAGCATTGGGCGAGGCGGGACTGGAGCAGGCCAAGCGGCGGCTGGGTTATAAGACCGATCCGCGCTTTGTCAAACGATACCATGGTCCGGACGATATGAGCAAGAAGGAGGGGAAGCTTGCTGAACTTGAGGCGAAAGGAAACAAGACGGATAGTAAGGCGGTGGCAACAAATACAAATGGGGAGCGACAAAGTTCTCGTTTAAAGAATAAACGCCGTGCCCGTCTGATGACAGAGAACAAAGCAAAAAAAATCGACATCCCCTCTAACCGCCAGGGCGGGCCGTATACGCAAGAGGAGATTGATTTGTGGCAGGATATATTGAATAGAGATGGAAGAAAACAACATATCTCCATCCATACCAACACTGAAACAGGTATGGTACGGGTTTATGCACGGGATCATGATGGCATAATCTCCAAAACCCTGGATGAGTTTAAGATGGAAAATTTCAATGAAAAGAAAAAGGCGATTGGGGAGGCGTTTAAAAAATGAATCAACCGGAACATGAACAGATTGACCATTGGTTAGTAACGGCAAATGAACGAATTCATCGTACATGGGAGTTAAATGATGAAGGGTTTTATGAAAAAGAAGAAATTTCAATGCAAAGCGTCTATACAGGAGTCGCATTTTGGCACGCCGCCCTCGCTCGCGCAAAATTTCTAAACGGTGATCCCATCGATGAAGTTCGCACTCAGTTCACCAACGCCGCTCGCTGCATTCTGAAAAGTTTCACCATGGCCTATGATGAATCTGATCCAGATTATCAGGGAGAAAAAGCCGACTGGGTTGAAGTAGGGGAAACCATAGCAATTGATGGATTTAATTTTGCGTTAATGGCCGCTGATTTTGGTTTGGCAAAAGAACTGGCATCCTGGTATAGAGACCGACCGGACGGCAGGAAAATGGATCCTGAAGTCAACCATTACGCCCACGACCTTAAATACGTTCTGAGAGACGAGCGAATGAAAGCATGGAATAGGCTAAAAACGCAATTTGAAGCCTACATGGCCAAACCGCCGAAACGCAACGACTTCCGGAAAAATTATTATACTTTGACCACGGCATTGTTCGGCATTGTCGATTCCAATGAGGAACGCTTTAATCAGGGCTTGCTGATGCAACTGGAGTTCTACCAGGGATATGCACAGGGTGAGGCTAAAAATACAACGGAAGAATTTATCTGCGACCACGCAGTGGCGCTGGCGAACCTGGGAATTTATTATGGCCTTAATGTCACAGTTGAATTTGACACTTTGCCGAAAGGGTTGTTGATACAAAAATAGCATGATAAATCATTGTCTAGGCATCACATGCATGCGACAGCAACATGAGGTACTCCTCATACCTCATCACTCTGCTTTTTACCACAGTAATTACATACCAACACCGAAACAGGC
>DRLX01000109.1 GCA_011322715.1 Desulfobulbaceae bacterium | reverse complement strand
TACCAAATCATTGCCTGTTTTTTTGGGAGTATATCAGTAGGTTGCGGGGATATCCCCTGATTTAGCGCGTAAATATCCGTCTCCGGGGAACCGGCTTTTTTATAGACAGGGACTATGTATATTTCAGTTTATGTGATGTGACCTCCTTTCTCCGTTAAGTTTATATGTAGCAGATTGTGCCATCTCCGTAACCAGGTTGTAATATCCTGGTCTTTATGATTCGCATTTTTGCACCGCATAGAGGGCAGGTGATTTGAGGACGCTGCCTTTTTTGCTGAAAAATTTTGAATGGGCTGACTTTAAGAATCAGTTGCAGAAATTTGATGAGCTTTTTGCTGCATGGATGCAGGAAACCATAATCCCTGGTTCTTCGGAATCTTTTGGGTAAGACGTGGAGCATCAGCAGGTAGAGGAAATATTCACCGGTAACTGTCCTGGTCTGATATCGTTCGGTTCTGGAATTTATATACCTGAAAGTGATCATGCCATTTTCACATTTCAGGATATCCTTTTCCTGTATCACGCCCCTGTAGAGATATCTGCCAAGATATATCAGCGCCTTGTCTCCCTTGCCAACGTCTTTGCAGTCCACAACCCATTTTGGGGGACAATTTTTGGGCACTTGCAGATTTTTTTCCACGATAGCATGGAGTAATTTTGCCCTGAAGACTTTTGCCAGCGCCTTGTGGTTGAAAATATAGCGCCCGTCTTTAACGCGCCATATCCCTGTTTCTTCATCTATGCTTGCAGCAGGCATGACAACGTGAATGTGGGGATGGTAATTAATTGGCCTTGAATGGGTATGAAGGAGTGCAGTAAAGCCAGCTGCCCCCATGAGTTTTTTGTCATTGATGGTGAATGTTTTCAGGACATCCTGAACGCAGGCAAACATCAGGGAATAGATTGTTTTCTGATTTTTCAATGCAAGTTTTTTGAGTTGTCTGGGTATGGTAAATGTGATCAGGAAGTACCTGGCAGGAAGAAGTTTGTTGAGCTGATTGTCTATCCACTGCTGACTTTCATGATTCTGACAGTGGGGACAGCTTCGGTGTCCACATGAATGTGGAATATAGATTTCTTTACCACATTTGTTATCAGTGCATTTCACTCGCATTTGAGGGCCATGTTCCTGCCTGCATTTTTCCATGGCACCAAGTGCTTTGAGATGGTCAGGCTTGATATGTTTCTGATATTGGTTGAGGAAACTATGCTTGAATTGCTGGATAATTGAGGAGAGCAGAATCATTTCTCACCTCCCCAGCGTATGTCAAAGCTGTTAATCAGGCTATTGATGGCCTGGCAGGCATTGTTTTTGGTCCCGGAGGTAAGATGCGTGTACTTCGATGTGGTAAGTATGCTGACATGGCCAAGGATTTGCTGCAGTTCAATAAGATCAACACCAGCTTCCAGCAGATGAGTGGCAAAGCTGTGACGCAGGGAATGGCAAGAAATTTTTTTTTATTCCCATCTGTTTTACAACTGCTCTCATGGCGTTCTGGATGCCGCCCATTTCAAGGGGACGGTCAACGAGATGAGCGTTTTTCAGCCCTCTTTTTCTGTTTGGGAAGATAAAGTGTGGATGTTTATGTACTTTCCAGAAATTTCTTAGCACTCGCAAGGTGTTTTCCGGCAGGGGTACCAGCCTGTCCTTGTTACCCTTGGCATTGCGGATATGTACCCGCATATTGCCGGAATCTATATCGCCAACTGTCAGCCTGATGCCTTCGCCAAGACGTAGTCCCATGCTGTAGATGGTAAAGAAAAAGATCTTGTAGCTTAGCCTGTCCGTTGCGGCAATGAGTTGGCGAACCTGAGATACTGAGAGGATATCCGGGATCCTTGTTGTTCTGGGTGGTTTTATCAATGGGATATCATCCCAGGTTTTGTGCAGAACATGGGTATAAAAGAATTTCAGCCCGTACAGGTCAAGCTTGACAGCGCTCCAGGAGCGGGCAGTAAGAAGATCGTTGAAATAGTCAAGTAGCTGATCAGATGAAAGGTTGTCAATGCGGCATTCAAAATAATTTGCGATACGCCTGATGCCCCTGGCGTATGCTTCAATGGTTTTGGGTCTTAGCCCTTGAAGCTGCAGACACTTCAGGTGTTTCTGGTAATACTTGTTGAATTGCGGATTATCTGGCAGGTTGATGTTCATAAAATCCTCCTTTTTGTAATATTGAGTAAGAAAGGCATATCAAATTACCTTATCATATACTTTTCATTACAAAAAAGAGAGGAAATCAGTATATTATGCAAAAACCGGAAAGGGGCTGGAATGCCTGCCGCGATAGCGGCTTCGTCCAACAATAGGGTGCACTTGACCGCCAATCCGCTGCGCTCCTTGGCGGCAAGTGACCCTATGCGTTCGCCTTGAGATACCACGTAAAAAACCTCACATGACAAAGAAGAAGAAGAAACTTACTCCTGCACAAAAGGCTGCAAAGAAGAAAAGGAAAAAGGACTACATGACAGTTTTTATAAATGGAAAACAAAAACGAGTCAAACGTCCTCAAACAATTGATGGTATGGATGTAGATGAATTTATAAAAAACAATGCCGATCCAATTTGGCTCCAT
>DRLX01000108.1 GCA_011322715.1 Desulfobulbaceae bacterium | reverse complement strand
GGTTGCATCCATTATTTTTAACGCCGCGCCTCTGTAAATTTCGACACAATTATCAAATCCCAAATCAGGACAACGGACTATCAGATAGATATCAACATTACCTGCGGTGTTCCAACTGACCTGCACATGGTCGGGATACTCACCATCACTTGCTGAAGGCGCGGGAGGAATCGCGGGAATCCCCTCCGGATTACTGTCACCTGCGCCGAAATCCTGGGTCCAGTATTGATGGTAATCCGAATTGCTCTCGTAAGCATAACCGATCCCAATATCGACAAAATCCGAGCTGAGTATATTGTGTCGATGGCCGGAACTTCCCATCCAGCCGCCGTTATTATTACGATGAACCTCCCAGGCGTCCCAGTCACTGTCGGTCCAGTTGTCCCCGACCTCGCTCCAGGACGTAAAACCCCCATATCCTCTACTTTTATCAAAATCGCTTAAAAGCGACAGATCATTTGTCCCATACATAACCGCGCGAGCATCAAGATAACCGGCGGCAATGTTCTCTCCTGCATGGCTCCATTGATATCCCTGAGTGGTAATCCGCTTATCAAAGGTGGTTCCATCCTGACTGGTATGGCTGAAATAGTTGTTCGTTCCCATGTCCAGAGAATGGAGGCGGGCCGCTTCCTGCAGTTCACTGTTTGCCTTGAGCCATAACAGGCCATGATGGTCGCGCTGCTGGTTAACCAGATCAAGAACCTCCCTCTCCTGCACCTTCCATTGCTCAAAAGTCTGGGCAATTGCCGGTGTATAAAAGAAAAAAACAGCCCCGATAACAGAGTATAGTATTCCATAAAATCTTAGCTTTTTCATGCGATACACAACCAAATGATAGAAAGCTGAATTAAGGAGATAAAAACCAAATCTACAAACAGCACAGATCTCCTGTCTGCAAATGTGGCTCCAGCACTGATGATCGGAAGGAAATAGTTTTCGTTGGGGGATGATTATCCTCCTGAATTCCTGTCATACAAAACAGGTAATCATAGACTCCGAGAATGGAAAACGGCAATTTTCAATCATTTGTCGATAGATATCACCAAAAATGCGTTGACGCCGGTATCAACTGGTGACATTGAAGCGTCACCAGTCATTTGCTTTTGGCCTAGCTGTTCACGGCTAAAGCCGTTCCTACCAAAATTGACATTTTGATGGGCCTGAACGGCGTTAGCCTCGAATACGCCGTTGTGTTCGTCACAAACAGTGGAACTACAAAAAAGAAATACCTTCCTACGATCTGGTAATCGGATACAAATTATCTTCCAGCATATCGCCCGGCAAGAGACCAACAGCAGAAAATGCGATCACCTGACATTCAAGCCCAAAAGGCAGATAGCCGAGATAACCGAGGATCGGCATGGCAAAGAGATGGTAACGGTCCACATAGGGGATGGAATACTGCCAATGGGCCAGGCTTTTCCAGTTCCACATCTCCCAGAAAAACCCACACATAAGACCGGCCAGGGCGGACAGAAGCATCAATCGCCCGTTTCCCCGCAAAAACAGAGAAAAGAATAACTGACGACCGACAGCCCCCTGTATACCGGTAATGATAAACAAAGGGGCAATCCAGACAAAGGGAAAAAGCTGATCCGGCGCCACAGGCAGAAACGCCAAAATGACCGTCATACCAACAAGAATAAACCTGCTCATCCATATTCCCGGGGATAATCGCGGGACAGCATAAGAATGATAATGGTCAGCAGGAGTGAAGAAGGTGGCCAGCAGGTCCACTGTACTGAGCACGGCCGGTAGCACGGTCGAAAAACACAGGGTGGCGTGCAGGACATATGCAAAAGCGCTGAAATTATCAACGCCTACATAATACCAGTTCTGAACAAATCGATTCAGCCATTCAAAATACCACCAGAAAACCGCACTGACGGGAAAGAGAAGAAAAAATCGACTGGGATTCCCAAGTAACAGGCAGGTGCCGGAACGTCTGAAAGTGACCCCGTTGACCGACAGAATATATCCCACCCAGAGAGGGAAAAAGGTGTATGACTGCAGGATCGAAAACCAGGGAAATCGGTTCCAGGCCAATATCCAGGCGAAAATACAAAGCAGCAAACCGCCCCATCCCCACCAGGGAAACGGACGGGCCGAAAAGTCTCTTTTCGGCGACAAGGAGCTATATGAGACATAGAGCAGGCAACTCATGGTCAACAGGAAAAACAACGTGCCTGCACCAAAGATCAACCTGTTAAACGGGGCATGAGCCACATATCCGGTCAGGGGTGGAAACTGCAGGTACCGGCCGACAGGCCGGCCACTGAGCCACACGCCCGCCAGGGGCAGCAGGACGCAGGCTATGATAGACAGAGATAGCCATGCCGTTTTCGGTGAGCGCACTTTCACTCTATCCGTTGCCAGCGACCATCGATATATAATTCATGGGGTTTAAAGGCTGACTTGTAGCGCATGGCCTTTACCTCTTTGATCCAGTAGCCGAGATAGAGAAATTCAATATGATGATTTCTGCAGAAATCAATCAGGTATAAAATATTCAACGTTCCGGGACTGCGCCGGCCCTCATCGGGATCAAAGGAAAAATAAACCGCGTTGAGAAATTTTTCCGAGCCGTCAACAATGGCCACCCCTAATAATTTGTCGCCGATACGGTATCGGAACTCAAAGCAATGTGCAATACTGGTAATAAAAAATCCGGTGTAATAACTGTCGGCCGTACTTTTCCCCTCGGGGAATCGCTTATGCAGAAAACGATCAAGCAGGGCAAGATTTTCCTTGGTCATGGTCAGGGGCGCAACGCCGACCGTGATGCCGCTGTTTTTCCTCCAGACCCGTTTCTGGTTCCGGTCCGGCCGAAATTCCTGCGGCCGGATTCGTATCGGCACACAACCGTTGCAGCCGGGGCAACGCATTGAATACATGCAGTTTCCATTGCGCCGATAGCCTTGACCGAGAAACTCCGCCATGGTTTGGCTGTCAAGGGACGAAAACACGGCCTGATGGTAGACGGATTTCCGCTTAAGCCCGTACGGACAGCTTGTTGTAATATCAACAAAGCACTGTTCAAATTCCTGCGCTATAGCCATCTCGACCAACTTGCAGTTTTCATGCTCTATCTGTTCATGCCTGCAGCCGCAATATATCCGGCATGAAATTCGCTGTAAAATTGGCTCTGCAATTCGCCCTGCAATTCTCGGCTAAAGCCGCTCCTACGTAGAATTTTCAGGATGACGTTATACCAGTCCCTGGTCAAGCATGGCGTTCACCACCTTGACAAAACCGGCGATGTTGGCACCAGCCATATAATTTCCATCCATGCCGTATTCCGCAGCAGCATCAATACAGGTGGTGTGGATGGAGTGCATGATCTGCTTGAGCCGCGCTTCAACCTCTTCCCTGGGCCAGGAAAGCCGCATGGAGTTCTGGGCCATTTCAAGTCCGGACACGGCAACGCCACCGGCATTGGCCGCTTTACCCGGCCCATACAAAATCCCCTCTTCCATAAAGGTATCAATAGCGCCCGGTGTTGAGGGCATGTTAGCCCCCTCACAGACCAAACGGACCCCGGCCTGGACAAGGTTTTTCGCATCCTGCTCGTTAATTTCATTCTGGGTGGCACACGGCATGGCACAGTCGGCCTTATGGGCCCAGAGCGGATTATACCCCAGTTCAGCATCGGCCTCGGTATACACGGCATTCGGATATTGCTCGCAATACTCGCGAATACGGCCGCGACGGATATTTTTTAACTGTTTGACAAATCCAAGCTTGTCACAGTCGATCCCCTCCTCATCATAGATATAACCGGAGGAATCGGACAGGGTCACCACCCTGCCGCCCAACTGGTTGATCTTCTCGCAGGTATACTGGGCCACATTTCCGGAACCGGAAACCAGACAGGTCTTGCCTTCAATGGAATCATCCACATG
>DRLX01000107.1 GCA_011322715.1 Desulfobulbaceae bacterium | reverse complement strand
GGGCATGGGCCTTCTGGTCGGCAATCAGACGGGGAACGGTATAGGTGACATCCACCGCCGGATTGAGGGTGAGCAGGGACACCGGTAACGGATTGGTACCCCCGGATTGTTGGACACAGGTATTGTGTCGCCGGGTTGTTTTTTCGTTGGCATTCATGTGCATGCTCCTTCGAAGACGGCCACCTCGATTTCTTCATCCGTTGCCGGAAGTTCGGCGGCCGTCTCCATCCCTGCGATTAAACTGTGAACAATGGCAAGCAGTTGACCATGGTTAAGCGCTGAGGCGTAGTTGTGTTGATTTGAGGAGAGTCTTTTCATTTTTTGATTACCACCATTCCTCAGCAACGAGGGATAACATCGCTACAGCTATAATCTTAAATCGCATTTATCAGCGCTTATGATTGATTTTAGGTCAATTAATTTTTTCAAGAAAAGCGATGGTATCCCTGATTTCATTCAAGCTGAGCTTTAGTGGTAATCAGGAAGATCAATGTAAAAAGGTTCGCAGCAGATCGCTTGGGAAGTATGCGGGTTAGCCGCCCACAGCAAGCTTAACGTACTTTTCTTTTTACCTACACCTACCCATTTATCTATCATCTACAGAAAGGGAAAACCGATCATCTCAGCCCCTTCAACCAGTTCAAAAACATCTACCTGGTAATCCGACATGTATCTATTTTCCATGCATGATAGTTTTAGAAATTAGAGGCACCTCGAAAACTCAGGATTTTCGTTCAAGATCAGATAAGTGTAGACTTCATATCATGCGAAAAATTTTACCACAGGCACCACAACCTTTAGCGCGGTGCCGAGGATAACATTTTGAGCAAAACGTCGGCTTGGGCGAGATAAGTGAGCCCAAAGTCTCCACTGCGTTCCACTTATCTGCGAGACTCCGACATACAATTTTTCAAGGTAGCTCTTATTAATTGCACGGAAAAGCTTTCAGCATCGCCGTCAATAGAACAGATACAACATCCCTATCAAAACTATAAGGAAGAGAATCGTCATGCCGAAACCGGCCCTGGCATAGTCTAAGGTCCGGTACCCACCCGGACGCATTATCAGAGCATTGACCTGATGCGTCGGCAAAACAAAGGTATTAGATGCCGCCAGCGCCACAACCATTGCCGTAATTCTCGGATCAGAACCTGCCTGTATGGCCATTGACATGCAGAGCGGAACCAGAAGAACGGTTGCCCCAACATTAGACACCACCAAAGTGAAAAATGAGGTCAACAGACCAACAACCAGAAGAAAAACGATATTGGGTACAGATCCGATTGCATTCATAATTGTCGTGGCAATCCACTCAGCCGTCCCGGTTTTTTGAAATGCTAACCCCAGAGGAATCAACCCGCCCAGAAGAAAAACCGTCATCCAGTCGACCGACTTATATGCCTCCTCTATAGATAAAACCTTGGTCAGAATCATTCCCAATGCCCCGGTAAGAAGACACACAGAAAGTGACAGCTTCATTGGGACACCAAACAGTTCGGTAATCGGCTCAAACCCGAGAACCAGACCTATGGCAACAAAAAGCCAGAGAACAGCTGTCCTGGCCTTGTCTTCCCGCATGACTTCACCCTTAATTTTCGTGGTAAAGGTAAATAAGTCTTTTTTCTTCAAAATATGAAACCGTTCCCATCTACCGAACATGAGAATGGCGTCACCTGCTTTCAACTTTTCCAGGGTTATATCTTTAAACTGACAGACAGCAGTGCGGCAGAGGACAACCGGCACAACCTGATTGGTTTTGCGGAAATTAACCTCTGCCAGTGTTTTCCCCACCAACTCGGAACGAGGCGTGATGATTCCTTCCAAAATACCGGCATTATTTGGTGAAAAATCTTCAGCAAATACCTCAAGGTCATCTTTGAGTTTCCATTTCAAGTCCCCTGCGCATTTTTTAACATGTTCTTCATTGCCGACAACTACTATGGTTTCACCGGATTGAATAAGTTCATTCTTCGTCGGCGCAAAATTTTTATAATTGGTTGCCGGCATATATACACCGGCAATGGTAATATGGTACCTGCCGCGAACATGCAGCTCACTTAATTGAAATGATCCAAAATCGTCTGGTATTTCAAGCTCATAAATTCCTGCAATTTCCTGATATGTATCAATCAGAGAAGAAGGTAACAGGGTACTGTCGCCTTCTTGTCCACCACCCTTTGGCAGAATAAAGCGTCCCAGCAGAATAAAATATAGAATTGCAGATATGACCAAGGCAATTCCTATTGGTGTTTGTGTGAAGAGCCCCAATGGCTCAACGTGGACACCAAGAAGACCAAGGCTGTTGGATTGATCGATGAGATCATTAAGCAGGATAGTGGGGCTGGCGCCGACCAGTGTAATCGTACCGCCGATAATTGCGCAAAAACCCATGGGCATCAGGATACGGGAAACCGGGATTCCTGTCTGCCTTCCTATGCGAATAGCAGCAGGCATAAAAAGAGCGGCCGCACCAATATTCTGCATAAAGCTTGAGATAAAGGCAACAGTAGCTGAAATCAGCGTCATTATCCTGCCCTCGGATTTACCGGCTATTTTCAATATATTCCTTGCAAGAACATTCATGCAGCCTGTCTTGTCAAGACCGGCACCTATAATAATAACCGCGATAATGGAAACAACAGCGTTACTTGATAAACCGCTGATAGCCTCCTTTGGTGTCACGACTCCGAGTATCGGCAGAAGAACCATCATTATCCAGCCAACCACATCTACCCGTACCCATTCAAATATAAACATGAGAATTGCCATGGCCAGAACGGCCATAACAATACCCATTTTTATGGTGAACGCAATTTTCCCTCCTTTTTTGTTCGCTTCAGCAGCTTTTATGGATGCCTTTTCCACGGTTTTGGAATCCAATGCAGGGGCCTGTTCCTCAGCAGAGACAGCCTGCGAGTAGGAAGTCATCGCTTTTTTTGCTTCCATATCCGCAGAGGCATTATTGCCTGCAAAAACCAAAGCTGATGCCGACAGAAGTATAAACATCACCCCCTGTATTATGAGAACCATTCTCTTGCCAATGTACATCACACTTCCTCCTTCCTAAAAAAACAAAAATCTTTCTTAAATTTTCTTAAATGTATAGTTATGAACGAATCATAGTTCTTCTTGCCTGAACACCTGGAGGTGTGGATGACCACCATGTGTACCATCATCCCCGTGTTTATCTTCCATAATAATCGAGAGGAGAAAGCGTATTTCAGGTTCCAGTCTGCGAATTCGGGCTATTGCCCGTTCCTTGCCCTCAACATCCACTACCGTTAACACCTTGACCCCTACTTTCCATGCCTTGGCAGCAAAATCGGCTGCTTCCCGCTCAAACCTTTTCTTGATATCATCAATTTTTATTCCTGAATGTCCGTCGGAAAAATAATGAACAGTATCACTGTGGAATTTACCATCTTCACCGATATCAACGTATTGGCCTTTTTGATACAATGGAAGTGGGAATTGGGCATCCTCTACCACCTTATCAAGGAGAAATAGAACTATAATTTCGAGATCAAGACGTATTGCAACTTTCAGGGCGTAGTCAGAAAGCCGGGATGATAAATCCTGATCAGCGATAACAAGTAATTTTGGTGTGGCCCGATCCATTACATAAATTGGTCGTTACAAAATTTGATGGACTCGTAAAAATCCAACCAATTCTCAAAGACGGCTCAGTGAAAATGCAAATTTACAGGAAGTGCGCCCGATGTCTTCTCGATGTCTCTCTTATCAG
>DRLX01000106.1 GCA_011322715.1 Desulfobulbaceae bacterium | reverse complement strand
TAAACGTCCCCCTTCTGTGACATTTAGGGAAATTTCATCAACTAACTCCCGCACCACCATATCGACTTCGGAAATATGATTTACAGGTTGACCCGTAAATTCCGGTTCTGTGGTGTTGACAGTTGCACAGCTGGTAAAAAGCGGCAGACAAAGTGCAAAAAATAAGGTTGGGAGCAGAGATAACTTCATTACTTCTCCTTCAGAATGGCAATCCCTCGTAATAAGCTGACGACATCGTCTTCCTGTATAGTTACAAAGAGAGATATACCTCTGTATCAGTACCTGGAAGGCGCTTGCCATCCTGTAATAGAACGGTTTGAACCCAGACCAGATATAATCCGGATTTTATCCGCATAACCTCATGACGCATGATGACATTGGCCTTGTCTTTACTATCAACAATTGCCAATCGCTGCAGCTGATTGAGATAATTATCCGTCAAATTGAACAGTTTTGTGATTTCTGGCGGTTCATCCGGATGAACCTGCTCTGCTTGATAAACCAGAATTCCCTGGTTGTTGTCAATACCATCAATAAGACATGAGAGATTTAAGGCGATAAAAGAAGCGGCCATATCAATCTGGTCGGCATTGTATGGCAGGGCGCGCAAACCGCGCAGTGATTCAGGCGCTTCGGTACGGGCCAAAGCGGCAATCTCGTTATTAGAGGCCTTGCCATGCCAGTTTATGCCAAACTTGGGAATCCACCCTTCCTTCCGATCAAGGGCCTTGATCGAGACATCAAGTTTGCCGGTCTCCGGCGAATAATATAACTCAACTCCCAGATAAACAGCCGCTGGTTTGACTTCGCGACATTGGAGATTTTTTAATTGCCGAGGGTTGTGCAGCCATCCGGGTCGGCCGTCCCAGGCAATTTCAGCTCCGTCGGTATTGGCCAGGTGAGAAAGTATTGTCCTACGCAACTCTACAAATAGCGCGCTTATTTCAGACACAACTACGCCATCCCTTACTGGAACAACCTCTATGGGCCGATGCCTGAGCCAGGGGTTATGCGCGCTCTCCCACTCTATATACGGCAAGGCCTGAGCATGCAACCAGTCATCCATGCTTTTGCTACTTACAGCTACCGCTCGCCTCTCGACAACATGGGTGTGCGTTACTCCGCCGGAGCTGACGCATCCGGTAACGATAATCAGGCTTGCCAGCACCATAAATATATTATTAAATTTTGACATGTTCCCTCCGCCCTGTTTATTTGCAGGTGTTAAAACCAGTCACCTGCTTGATTTGTTGACAGATATTCTTTTCAGAATCACCATGGGCGTATATCTCGTATTGATAGTAGAAATAACGTTTTTCCCTGATTACTTTCCTGAAGAGATCGAAACCGAGATCTGGAAGTTTTTTGCTGAGCCACGCCCTGTATTGTTGAGCTTGCAGGAGATAATTATATTGCCCGATGACCACAGGATGCTCATAATTCTCCTGCTCTTCCGGGGTCTGGGCCAACAGGGCTTGCAGGTGGCTGCCTATATACCTCACATAGTCGTCGCACTCCTCATTCAATGTGCCGTCAGAATGAACTCCGCCCGGGCCACAGTAATATGCTCCCAATGCAAGATAAGGGTTGTCGTTGAAGCGTTTATACAGGTCGGCCAGATAATGGGATCCAGCATCAATATTGATTGCCGGATCAAAGAGACTCTTTTGAGGGATCTTGTAGTCCTTGGCAATGGATGGCATAAGCTGCATGATACCCCTTGCGTTTTTTGCTGATATTGCCTTTGGGTCAAAAAAGGACTCCCCCCGCGCCACGGCCTGAATATACAGGGCCGGCAGACCATAGATGCTTGCAGCCTTCACAAACTCATCTTTGAACGGTGTTGATCTGGCTGCAATATTATTTTTGGTGAACAGTTTGTTCAGTTCACTCTTTATCCCCCTGTCAGGACTTACTACTCCTGCCGCTGGTGAGGCAAAACTAAAAATTGCAACCGCAATCGCTATAGCCATCACTTTCAAATTGGAAAAAAGTTGCATATATCTAACCTCCTGGCAAACGAGCTCGTACTCTATCAATCGCCTGCCCGTCTAATATTGATCCTCTGCTGCCTGTCGATAAAAAGCGTAGCACTTGTCTTTTTATTGTTTAAGGCCGCAATCGTATCCTCTACCTTCTCACCAAGGTCATCAGCCTCGAAATATAGTACGATTTGGAAGCTATCGGCTTTCCGCACCCCCGGATAATCCTTGCTTAAAGCATCCGCAAAATAGGCGGAATCGTTTTTGTTAAGTCTCCAGCCACTTTTTTTAGCGGGGGCCTCCTCAACAACGGCAAAACTAATCCCTCCTTCGGTCGTCGTCTCAGCTTTAAAAAACATCTGGAAAGATTCCTCTTCTACAACAGCATAGAGAGCGACTGTTTTCTTGCGAATCAGTGATACCAAATCAGCGCGACTGGTAAATCTGACAGAAATCTCTACCTTCTTAGGCGTACCTGATTTATTGCCTCTTGCCCTCGGAATTTCAGGAGGAGGTGCGGCTGCTTCAGCCCTGGCCAAACGCTCTGGCTGGACAGGTTCTGGCGCCGGGGCCTCTTGACTGAACACCACGAAGAGAACCAGCCAGATAATTGCAACAAATGCCATCACATCGGCCATAGGCGCAAAACTGTCGTCCTCATCCAGGTTATTGTTTTGTTGTCTAACGCTCATTTTTCTCCTCATCCAAACGGACAAACTTCAGCCAAAGCAGTTCTATTATCGCATGCCGGTAATGCTGCATGACAATATTTTGAACAATACCGATAACTGTGGATAAAAGCGCTGTGTCAAGCCCACTGGCAAAAAGCATTTGCAACGCTTGACCGGGAGAGGTTGCCTGGTGTTTTTGAAAGAGTCCTCCTACAGTAGGGAAAACCATGAGCATTCCAAAGGCGGTGAGGCAAACTCCTATCTTGACCGTTGCGGCAATATGATTTATCAGCCTACCGTGCTTGTGCAGGATAATATCTGCCAGATCGTCCCAACAATCAGCGGCTTTGCAATTCCACTGCTTGCGGCCTGGCTTCTGCGGATGGTCAGGTAGGGCGTCCCAGATGTTCAAAGCCGCTTCGAGTTTACTTCTCAGTCTTACTATTTGTTTGACAAACAGGAGGAGCCAGATGGAAAATATAGCCACTGTCCCCCATAGACTGATGGCACCAACATTGCCGACAACAGCAGCGCCAAGCCCCTGGAGTGCATCGTGGTGAAACAGAACAAAGCCTGAGGCTTGAGCCAGACTGATCAAGACAATGGTCAAAACGGCTGTGCCGATACTGTAAAGGACTATCCTGTGAGCCATGTCATTTACCCTCTCTTACGGATTTCTATTCGCTGCCAATGAGCCCAAAATTGCTCCTGGCCTCGTCTATTTGCTGTTGGCGAAGAGCCAGTCCGCAGGCCGCAAACCCTGCTTTTTTCAGGAGGAGTTCACGTTTAAAGGCCTTTTGTTGTTCGGTGGCAGAACCGGTTGACTCCAGGCTGACAAATTGGTTCCAGAAACAGGCTCGCAGATAATATTGTCGCTTGCTCTCATCAAACCTCAGCTTTTTGCGCATAAAATCTGCCAGGCCCTGTTGTGTATTGTTCGTCATGTCTCGTTTAAGAAAGGAAATAATCCTTTGCTCATCAGACGATAGTAAAGTTTTTGCGACAGTTTTTTTGGCCAAAACGGCGGGGCTGCCGTTAATCTTTGTCATTGTGTTATCAGGTACACCCAAGACGCCGGCAGCGAACAGCCCCCCGATAAGGGCAAGCGAAGCAGTTACTATGTACAGTAGATGCTTGAACATAAGTTCCCTCTTAGTTAGATGAGTACAGTCCCTTACAATGAGCATAGGCCCAGTTGTAAACAAGGTGTGCGCTGTATGTGAGGGAGTTAGGAGATGGCTGATCTGTAATCCTGAATCCTGCCTCTTTCCGTTTCTGCTCATCGGCTAGTCCCTTCTTGATGGCACTGAGGTTGCCACATGAACCGTCAACAGAAATATTGCCCGGTAAACTTGTCCACTCATAGGAGAAGTAACTGTTCCACAGTTTGATTCCTATATCATGCGGTACCTTCCCCGCCGAATCCAGTGGATCAACAAAATTCTCCTTGATAATATAGGCATTCTTTTTATCGTGGTGATTATCACATTGGGCGACAATCCTGGCAAAGACCTTGGCATACAGTTTCTTATCCCAGGGATTGTTCTGGATCACCTCCACGCCTTGCTGGCACGCCTCTTTTGGATTGAATGAATCGATCTGCTTAACGCTAACCAGACCAGGGGCAAGATCAGCCATGTCCGGCTTTGTGTTTTGTCCCGCACAGCCGATGAGCATTGAACCGGCAAGCACCATACAAATAATTGTCTTCAAATACTTTTTACGCATTGTCACATCCTCCTATAATTTTATAAAAGTCACCTGCCAAGGGTGTTGGCCGGGCAGTAACTTTCATGTTTCCTTCTGTCCGGGTGACCGGGCATGGCTGTTACTTTATTGGAGCGAGGCCGCCAACCTGTTTGCGGGCCTTGCGCTGCTGCAGAGTTTTCTGACGCCACGCCAGCACATATTTGTCGGCCTTGGCACTGAAGCCACCGCCATTAACACCGGTTATTCCCAGCAGACGGGGCACCTGGGTAATGCTCTTGGTGATATTTACCGATATGGTCTCGTAGTCCTGCTTTGAGGACAGGATATTGGCGGCCTTGTCATAGGCCTTAGCCAGCTTCAAGGCGGCTTTCTCTTTGCTGGACAGCTCCGCAGCCAACACCCCCGCCCGGACTACTTCTGGAATATCAGCTGGAATATCGGGCACCAACTGCTCTAAGGATGTCATGAGCGCGGCGCCAGGGTCGTTAAAGCCATCCAAGACAATGGGGAAAGGGCTGTCATCAAGACTACTAGTTACCTCGGTGTTGACAGTAGCGTAATCCGACCCCCCAGAGACTCCCTGTAATGTCATGTCATGAAGTTCCTTCATGCTCTCGCCGTGATACATATTGGCAGCTATAGCACCGGCCTCCCGTTTACCGCGACCATAGGGCTTTGCCACGCTGCGCAGGTAGTGAGCCCCTAACTGATATATCTGAACCTGAACCTCAGCCATTTGATGCATCTTTGAGCGGCATGTGGGGCTGGCGTCCTTAGGGCTGAACTGTTGCCCTCCACATTCCTTAGACCAGGCTTCATACTGGGTATCTAAGGTTTTAAGTTTTTCAGAAAGCTCACGGGCCTCATCCGAAGCGGCCAGTGCGCCAAGACTCTGACGGGTATTAGCAGTTACCCTGGTGATCGCCACTCCATCCCCTTCGATGCTGGCCTGGGCCGGTCGCAGTGGCAATGCCATGACCCAGAGACCAAGTCCAATGCACATGATTTTTTTCTTCATCTGTCCCTCCTTTAAAAGATGGTTAACAAGTCTTCAGAAAGTATCAATACGACCTTCTGAATATGAAATTTCCAGCCGTGACATTATCGGCAAGGTACTCACGCCACAACAATTCTATCTGTTGTTGGAGAAAGGTAACCGCCTGATAGTCAAGTTCATCCAAACCGCAGTCATGGCGGCCAAACCACTCAATCCGGGAGAACTTCAGACCAACCGGCAATTTCTGGGCTTCACCAACAACTTGCCGCACCCGTTTTAAGTATATGTTGTAGGTCTTAGCTGTAAATTTCCCCGAAAGACCACGCCCTCGGGTATGCACGCCATCACTGAATACATAAAGTGCTACTTTGCAGCCTGGGTACTGCTTCTTGAGCTCGCCTGCCTTCATGGCGGCGTGAGCCAGACTGCCAAGGAGATCTGTTGAATAGTCGGTTGTGATCGATGATTTTTCAGCTTCAATAATCTTGGCGGTGAGTTCTGCTGCCTGCGCCCTGTCCTCCTTCAGGAAACTATCCTGGGGGCCTTTTTTTGTTCTGTAGCGCAATATATGGTCCTGAGGTGTGCCTTTTGACCTAAATGGAATGACCACCACAATATCTCCAGAGCGGCCCTCTGATGCTATCTTTTGAGCCATTGCCTTGTTGCTTTCATAAGTCTCTGGGCATTGCTCCACACTCCCAGAGAGATCGAACAAAATAATTTTTGCTCTTGGTGGCGCTTGATTGCAGCCAGTCAAGGGCAGGGATAAGGTTATGGTAGTTAGCATCGCCGTTGCCAATTTCAAAAAATCTCGTCTGCTAATTTGATGCTTTGTCATATCGCCTCCTAATCAAATTGAGTCATTGTGCGCTTAAAGAACAGTCTGCTGGCCTCAAACCGCGCCTTTAGCTCCTCCTGAGCCGCCCCTGATGCCTCTCCAAACTCCAGGGCCGATTGAACAGGAAGAATAAGTTGTTCAAACACGGCCTTTGCTTTTTCCATTGCTTGGGAAATCTGGTCTTCATCCAGGCAATTACTAACTTCTAAAAGCCCCTTGTAGCGTTGGGCCAAACCAGCAAAAGAGCTTACTAAGATATCTACCTTGTTCAGTACATCGTATAATTCCATGTTTTCATTGCCCATTTTCACTCTCCTCCTTCATCTCACCTTATAAAAATTGACAGCAATACAAAGACGATTGATACCGGGATTCCGATATTGAAAAGGTTTTCCACCCTTGAGACACGGCTCATAGCAACGCTCCATGCGTTAATGTTGGTCTTGCTTAGGAGATAGCGAGAAATTATCAGGCTGCCCGCATACACACTCATCACCTGAACAGCCACTTCAAAAACAACTGCGAAGATGATGGACTCACTACTGGTACCGCTGCGGAGCCAGGCGAAATAGAGGGCTAATATGGCGGCGGCCAACGGGGCAATAATCACAGACAGTCTTTGAATGAGTATTTTGTTGCCTCCATCGCCCTCCAGGTATTGCGGCGCTGCTATTTGCTCTATAAGCATAAAATTATCAACCTGTTGCTGTTGCTCACGCCAAGTGTTCTTGGCGGCATTTTCCTCCTCTTGAGCATAGCACACCCTCGCCAACATAGATGTCGGAGCATCTGGGGTAAAACACACTCCCGCGCGCAATCGTTGCTGAATAGATTGCAGCTGTGAATTCATGCCTGACAACTTGCTCTCGAATCGCTTCTTTTTCTGGGACAACTCGCTGATCGTGCGGCGCTGCTTCTCTTCCCGGTTTTTGTTATGCCTTTGCTCAAGCTCAGCCTCTTTTGCCTCGCGCTCCTGTTTAATTGCTTCAAAAATATGGTCTGTCGTGGCGTACTTACTCATCGTTTCACCCCTCCGAGTCCTCTAATAGTGATATCTCCTCCTCAATTTGCCTTATATTTTTTATGATCTCCTGTTTACGGTTCAGTTCTTCCTGCTGTTGGCTGACCAGCTCTTCCACGGCGGCGATATCCCATCCCCAAACCTCTTCGGCGACTTTCTTCTTCTTCAGGGAAGACCTATGCGCAGTATCTTCTGCAATTGCGACCGCTTGTTCAAGCCTTGTTCTTGTAGATTTGAGGCCGTTTTTGGTAACCAGGGAAGAGACACGCATGGTTATCATGCCGGTCAGACAGAAATACATGCAGGCCAGTCCTACTTTAAACAGCGTGTTACTGCCCATGCCGGAAATAGTGTCGTTATCCGCACCCCCCAAATTGGTAATGCCGACATGAATATCCGCCCCCTTTGAGGCCGAGGACACCGGTTTTTCGGTTGCATACGTTATGCTACAGGCCAGCAAGATAAATCCGGCACAAAATGAAACAATTATCACCCTCATGGCAGCACCTCCTATTGATTTCTTATGACAGGCTATTGTTACATACCCACTATGGCGGTGAGAACGGGACAGTCTGCCCTCATTTTTTTCGGAGTAGAGCCGTTTTCTGCTGCCCTCTGATAACTATGGCGGTGAGTTTGGTGATACAGGACAAGGAAAATAAAAAAGCCGCGCAATACCTAAAAAATAAATAGGTAAGGCGCGGCTGGATACAGGAACGGTGTAAAAAGGTGGGGACTATTGAATTGAGTGCGTGGTGTTGTTCATCATTATCGGAGATGTGAAGTCGCTATTCTCGGTAGATGTTGGTGGGGCCATCTGGTTAAACAGCGGGATCAGGGCGCGAAGATTTTCGCCAATATTTTCAAGGCAGAGTTCGGAGACCTGTTGCGCCTCCTTTTGACCGGGGATTTTTTCTGGCTTGAAGTGGGCCGCTGGCGTCCTTATTTCTTTAACACTAAAAAAAGCATCGCTAACTTCCCGCTGTTTCAGTGGAGAGTATGACTTGTTTGCCTCTATCCACTCGACAATCCAGTCAACAACCTTGGCATTAGATGGTTTCTGCCTGGCTCCTGACAAAACGCTCAACGGGGCCAGGAAATCGCTGGTCAAAAACTTTTCTGGTTTGTTTTCGAACAAAAAATCGTAGTATCTGCGGGCTATGTCATTTTTACCATAGGCTTCTTTGTTGTCTTGCCATGGCCTTCGTTCCGCAGGCAGTTTTCTGGCCGCCTCCCGCATGGGATCTATCAGGGCCTTGTTTACCTCCCGCTCCAACGACCTAATCAACATCATAATAATTGGCGAGTAGTCCTGATATTTGTTCTCTGCATACACCTTCATAAAATATAGTGCCGAAGCCAGCAATGGTTTGTTCCTTTCATGGCACGGCGGCAGCTTCTCCTTAAATTCGGTCAGGTCAATATCTTGATGGGCGATAACGGTATCAAGCAAGTCATAGATATCTGCAAACACCCTGCGATCATTGGAATCAATATTTTTTTCTTTACAGTAGGACTTAAATCTTTCCCATATTGTCTGTAGATTCTGAGCTGACAACCGGTTCTTTTGCCAATTTTCTTGCACCAGATCGATGGCGGCATCATAGAGGTCGGCTTTTTGGGCCTTCTTTACAAGTTGTTCCATATCGGCGTGGAGCTGCTGATCTGGCACCTCGAAGAGATCCTTGAGCGGATTGGGGCGTTCTGCGGGGTAACAGGGTTGCCAGCGTTTATCAATAAATATACTCGAACATTTGTCTCGTGAGTCCTGCATAAACGTGATTCGGTCACTGCCATTTATATCGGAGGCGGTCACAAGAATCAATTTCACCAATTCTTCAAAGGTCTGGGTGTTATCCTCTGTTGGAGTGATGGCGTTCAGAGCCATCATGGCAAGAGACAGATATTGTTTTTTTTCATCCTCCTTTTTCAATAGTGCCCGCCCGAGTGGCAAGAGTCGGATTACGGCCTCTGCCGTTTTATGATCCGTATCTTCGCCCTTGAGGCGTTCGCACCAGGCCTTGGCATGTTCAAGAAAAAAGGCAACAGCCTTTTCCCGGTTGGCTTGCCGCAACACCATTGTGACGATTCCTACCGCCCGAGCTGCCCGAACCAGATCCTGCCCCTGGCCGACTTCCTCCCAGAAGGCCATAGCCCAGCGGGAGGCACGGACGAAATCCTTCTCCTCCAGAAAATATTGCGCCAGTTCATATTGCCAGTCTGGATTACGCTCAGGGGAGAATCTGGCCGTAAATTTCAGAATCTCCAGGGCGTTCTTTATCAGTTCTGGATATTGGTCGGAGTAGCCTTGCAACTCCTGTTTTCTGTATATTATTTGCCGGGCGAAGTCTTTAGCTCCAACAAGCTGTTGCCGAAAGCTCTGGATATCCTCGCAAAGATAAGGAATTGCCTGACGGAATCTTTGCGCTGCCCCGCTGTAGGGAAAAATCCAGGATGGGTCAGGGTGCAGTATTCCTGCGGATTCCAAATAAGCAACGCCGGAGTTGTTGAGTGCTTTTTTGTCTCTTTTTTGTATCGCCTCTTCATACCGATCCTGAGCCTGCGCTAATGCATCCAGGGCCTTCTGGAGCTGACCTTGGGTACGGTAAATTCTTGCGGATTCCAAATAAGCACTACCGGAGTTGAAGAGTGCTTCTTTGTACCCTTTTTGTAGGGCCTCTTCATATCGTCCCTGTGCCAGCCCTAATGCATTCAGGGCCTTCTGGAGCTGACCTTGGGTATGGTAAATTCTTGCGGATTCCAAATAAGCATTGCCGGAGTTGTTGAGTGCTTCTTTGTATCCTGCTTGTAGAGCCTCTGCATATCGTTCATGTGCCTGCTCTAATGCATCCAGGGCCTTCTGGAGCTGACCTTGGGTATGGTAAATTCTTGCGGATTCCAAATAAGCAAAGCCGGAGTTGTTGAGTGCATTTTTGTCTCCTTTTTGTATGGCCTCTGCATATCGTTCATGTGCCTGCTCTAATGCATCCAGGGCCTTCTGGAGCTGACCTTGGGGATGGTAAATGCTTGCGGATTCCGAATAAGCATTGCCGGAGTTGTTGAGTGCTTCTTTGTATCCTTCTTGTATAGCCTCTTTATACCGTTCATGTGCCTGCTCTAATGCATCTAGGGCCTCCTGGAGCTGACCTTGGGTATGGTAAATTTCTGCGAATTTACAATAAACAGCGCCGGAGTTGTTGAGTGCTTCTTTGTATCCTTCTCGCAGAACCTCTTCATAGCGCCCCAGTGCCTGCTCAAAAGTTTTCAGAGCCTGAACCGGATTTTGATATTGCAACTCTATTGCCTGGCAAAAAAGTGCATTCCCCTCATCAAGCAAACCCTCAGCGTCCGTAGCCCTCGCCTGTCCTTTTGTGACCTGGATGGATGATTCGGCACCACTGCAACAATGTTTATACCGCTTTCCGCTACCGCAGGGGCAGGGGGCATTTCTCCGAATATAACTCGTCATCTTTTCATCTCCTCCTGGATATTGCCAATCGGCTCACGTGCCTTTCCTTTCTCTCAAAATTACCAGAAAATAACATCATATCGCCGTAATGGCAATGCAAGCAATGCTGCAAAATACTTGTCAGATAACCTGAAACAGGTGCTGCCTCTTTTTCCCGGCACGCAGCAGGGCGTAACTACCGTCAACGAAGTCATCCCTTGTGATATGGTGATCCTCATCGGTGATCCGTTCGCCGTTGACATAAAGCCCACCCTGACGGATCAGGCGCCGTGCCCCGCTTTTGGATTGTGCCAGGTTGCCCCTGGTCATAAGGTCAACAACAGCGACGCCACCATTGACCTGGGAAGGATCAATCAGAGTCCGTGGGGCGGCGGAAAAGACCATCTCCAACTCTTCCGCCTGCAGCGCTTTCACCCCGCCGGCAAAGAGCGCCTCACTTACCCGGGCCATCTCCTGTGCCTGCTCCCGGCCATGCACCAGAGCGGTTACCTCTTGAGCCAGGGACTTTTGGCCGAGCTGCTTCTCTGGAGTTTTCATATGCGCCGCCATAATCTTGTCAACCTTTTCCCCTTCCAAAAAGGTGAATACCCGCAGGAAATCATCAAGATCCGCATCTGTAGTTTGCATCCAGTACTGGTAGAAATCGTAGGGCGTAGTCTTCTCTGCATCGAGCCATACTGCGTTGCCGGCAGACTTCCCGATCTTTTCACCGTTGGCGGTGGTGATAAGTCTGGTGACCACTCCGTAGGCCTGCGCTCCTGCCTTCCTGCGGATCAAGTCGATTCCGGCGGTGATATTGCCGTACTGGTCGCTGCCCCCCAGTTGCACCGTGCAGCCATGACGCTCATGCAGGGCGAGAAAATCAAAGGCCTGCATGGTCTGGTAAGTAAACTCGGTAAAACTGATACCCTGCTCAGACTCCAGCCGTTTTTTTACTGAAGATTTGGCAAGCATAGCATTGACGCTGAAGAATTTTCCCACATCCCTGAGCCAGTCAATAATACTCATGGGTGTTATCCAGTCGCTGTTATCCACCATAATGGCGGAATTGTCCCCTGAAAAAGCAATAATCGATGAAAGCTGCTCCTTGATGCGGTCGGCATTGGCCTGTACCTCTTCAATTGTTAGGAGGTTTCGCTCCTCCGACTTGCCGCTTGGGTCGCCTATGGTGCCGGTGGCGCCGCCAACCAAGGCAATCACCCGATGCCCGGCTCGCTGGAAACGGGCAAGGGTGAGGATCGAAACCAGATGCCCAACATGGAGGCTGTCTGCCGTGGGGTCAAACCCTGCGTACACAGATACCGGGCCGTTTTGCAAATGTTCCATGGCTCCGGTGGTAAAACCAGCTTCACCCTTGTCCGCCACTTTCCGATTTAGTAAATCAGTTACAATGTTCATCGTCGCATCTCCTGTTTGAATAAATAGTTGTGCTCCGTTATATTGAAGGAGCGTAATCATGTTTTGACTCTATCTGTTTTAAAGGATAGGATTATCCATTTTGCTGGGACAGTTCATCCGCAATGACTTTGCCCGAACTTCCGGGCGTTACAAATATCATATTTAGGCAGGGGTAAAATCCAGCCACAAAACCTATACCCAGGGCTGCCAGGGGATAGATATTATCCACAGGATAGCCCAGCAGAGCAAGACCCATCAGCAAAAGGGATATGCCCTGGCCCAGACTGAAAATAGAACGGCTGAACCCGTTGGCGGTATTGATAAGTCTATTCAGGATAATACCGCTGCAGGAGAGCAGATACCCGGCAACGACCGACAGCAGGGCGTTAAACAAGACGGCCTTATCACTGTTGATATGCCACACCCACTGGTGGCCGGGGCGGACAAGATTGACAACGAGAAGCAAAAGAAAGATCTTTAATACCCGGCCACAACCAATAGCCGCTTCAATACGCTTAAGCGACTGGATCCCACTCATTGCGCAACCCAGTAAAATAAGAAATACAGCGGTCAACAGATACATCCCATCCGGCATTATTCCCTTGATCATGGGCGCCAGCCATGTTAGCCCAAAGACAAAAAACGCAATCATCCCGTAATTGATGGTCAGAAAAGCGAACTGCCTTTTAACGCTGCTATTCATCTTGCAGACTGCGCCGATACAGGCAGCACCGCTGAAGGCGCTGCAACCGAAAGTGATAGCTTTGTAAGGATCTTCAAAGAATCCGGCACTCAAGGCGGAGACGAAAAAACCGTCCAACAACGGCATAACGCTCATACTCAGCAGAAAGCTTTCTGATTCGCTCGGTAAGGCCTTCGCTTTACGATACATCTGGCTCAAATAGCCATATCCACTCATAGTGAGTTTCCCGCCATTGAATCTTCATCTCACTCATCCATTGTTTGGCAAAATCCGCAAATGTCGGCGTTCCTGAATTGCGCCCAAGGTGAAAATTATTCTCTATCTTTTTGGCCATGGAACTATTTGGGAAAAACTTGCGGTAGTCGAATGTTCCCAGGGCTATTTCCGCCTCCAGGCGGGCTAAGATTTTGCTCAGACGTTTTCGATTAGCCGGAGTGTTGGCAAGAGAGGTTTGTTCGCGGCAGCGTTTTCCCTGGTACTGGAAATCAAAAAACAAATTACCGGTCTCTTGTCTTACCCTTATTTTAGCCATTGCAAACCCCTCCATTGGCCATGGGAATCCCCAAAGCATTTTCCTTAGAAAATTTAAGAATATCCTCTTCAATCTTCTCCCAAAGATAGAGGATCTTTCTACCGCCAAATGGCCTTATGTAATGCACCCCTTCAAATAAGACAGAATCTTTAAGGCGATTTCTGATGGTACGCGGGTCGTATTTAATTCGTTCCGACAATTCTCCGGTGGTTAAAAATGTTTGTGACATAGTTTTTCTCCTTTGGTATAAGTTAACTAAACAAAGTAAAAAATAATTCGTGCAGACACCCTGAGTACCTGTACAGATACATAACACCCGCTTGAGCCATTGCGCAAGTAAAAAATCCACTCTTAAAGATACTTTAAGTGTTTTTACAGGAACCATATATGATAAAATGCCACTTTTCCAAAATATTAGGCGAACGCCGCATGAAGATGTCAGATGTAATCAGGCATACAGGAATAAGCCGAGGAACGATAACCAGACTGTATTATGAAC
>DRLX01000105.1 GCA_011322715.1 Desulfobulbaceae bacterium | reverse complement strand
TAAAACCCGTGTTGCTTGTAGCGATTGGGGTTGATCTGTTCCTGGAATTCTTCGTTAATGACAAAGTCATCCTGACGCAGTTGGCTGTCGGTTTCTGCGGTTTCAATCGATTTCCCATAGCGATTGACGTTCCTGGTTTCTTTATCCCACAGGAAGGCGTATCTGGGCTCGTCGCTGCGTACCTGATGCATTAAAACGCTCTCCGTTCCATGCTGAGTTGCGCGGCTTCTTCCTGGTTTTCCAGGGTTTCAATCCGCACCGCTGATTGCTTGAATGCCGGTTGGCGTGAGTGGGGGTCGAGTAATCCCAGCGTTAACCGGTTGACACAGTCGTGATAATGAAAGGGAATAAAAACCATGTTTTTGGGTACCCGCTGGGTCAGCATCGCCATCACCACCGCGTCGCCACGGCGGGACACGCAGCGGACATATTCGCCTTGCGAAATTCCCATCTCAATCGCCGCATCCGGGTTTAATTCCATAAAAGGAATCGGGCTGTATTTATTATTGTTGCCGACTTTTCCGGTTTTGGTGCGGGTATGGAAGTGCTCGACCAGTCGCCCGGAATTCAGCCACAACGGGAATTGCTCATCGGGGACTTCATTATTATCAATAAAGGGCAGGGGGATCAGTTTGGCACGCCCGTCCGCGTAGCGAAAAGTGCCGGGTTCCGTGTAGAGCCGTTTTCCACCTTGTGGTGGTTGTTCGCCTTTTTCTGCCTGTTCCTGGGTGTAAGGCCATTGAATGCCCCGGTTTTCTTCGATCTTGTCATGATCCATGCCGGAAATGTCGACTAACCGGCCTTTGGACAAGACACGCATTTCTTCAAAAACATCGGCAGGTGCTTCCGGGAATTTCACCTTTTTACCGTTTTCAAAGCGTTTTGCCACCTGATTAAAGATCCACAAATCTGATTTGGAGTCTCCGGGGGCGTCGGTCACCTGCCGGACAATATTGACGCGCCGTTCGGTATTGGTAAATGTGCCTTCTTTTTCGGCCCAGGTCGCTGCGGGTAAAAACAGATGGGCATACTGGGTGGTTTCCACATCGGCGTAGGAATCCTGCACTACCAGAAATTCCAGCTTCTCCATGATTTTTCGCATGCGCTCGGTGTTGGCCATGGAGGTCATGGGGTTGGTGGCAATCAGCCACAGGCCCTTGATTTGTCCGGTCTCGATGGCAGGGAAAATATCAGTTTCGGTCAGCCCCCGGGATTTGGGGAAAAACTCCGGGTCAACGCCCCAGAACTCCGCGATTTCCTGGCGCTCTTCGGGTTTTTCCAGCACGCGATAACCGGGCAGGCCGGAACAGGAAGACCATTCCCGCGTACCCATGGCGTTGCACTGGCCGGTAATGGACAGGCTGGTGCCGCCTTCCTTGCCGATGTTGCCGGTGACCAGGTTGAGGTTATTAATACCGACGACGCCATCGGAACCATGGGTGGATTGATTAATGCCCATGGTCCAGATTGACATCGCGGAACCGGCCTTGGCGTAGATTCGCGCGACATTGCGAATGGTGTCTTCATCAATGCCACAGATTTTTGAGGCAGAGGCCGGGTCGTATTTCTGGACTTCCTGTTCCAGCTGTTCAAAGCCGACACAGTTGGCTTCGATGTAGTCACGGTCTTCCAGATTCTCATCCAGAATCACGTACATCATCGCGTTTTGCAGCACGACATCAGTGCCGGGCGTAATGGCCAGATGAATATCGGCATTTTGTGCCAGCATGGTAACGCGGGGGTCAACCACAATCAGTGGGAAATCCCGTTTCTCCCGGGCTTCCTGCAAACGCCAGTAAATCACCGGGTGCTGTTCCGGCAGGTTGGAACCCCAGGCCATCAGGCATTCGGTATGCTCAAAATCTTCGTAGTTACCCGGTGGGCCGTCGGAACCAAAAGAGCGTTTATAGCCGGACACCGCAGAGGCCATGCACAGGGTCGTATTGCCGTCGTAATTATTGGTGCCAATCACTGCGCGGGTGAGTTTGCCCAGGGTGTAAAACTCTTCGGTCAATAATTGCCCGGTAGAGACAATGGCAAAGGCATCCCGGCCATATTTTTGCTGAATCTGGCGGATTTTTTCGCCCATGGTGTCCAGCGCGTCATCCCAGCCAGTGGTTTCATAACCCTGATGAATATTGTCCCGGATTAAAGGTTGGTCGCCGCGTCCTTCGGCATCAAAAATTTCATGCTCAAAAATCCCTTTGACACAGAGCTTGCCCCGGTTGACATCGGCACCACCCACGCCTCGGGAGGCCACGGTTTTGCCCTCGGCATTGGTTCCCACCTCAATCGAACAGCCGGTGGAACAATAGCCACAGGTGGTGTAGGTCCAGTTGACAACTTTCTTGTCAGCAATCTGGATGGTCTTTTTTTTGCCTCTGCCGAATAACATGAATGTGCTTCCTTGAATTACTGACGCAGGTAAACGATGTTGTCTTCAATCTTGGTTTCAAAGGCGTTGGTGCAACCTTCATCCACGCCGAGTGCTTCGCCGCTGGCCAAATCGATTTTCCAGTTATGCAGGGGGCAGGTGACCGAGCTGCCGTGGACAATGCCTTGAGACAAAGGCCCTTGTTTGTGGGGACATTCGTCTTTCAAGGCGAAAACCTGGTCGTCGCTATTGCGGAAAATCGCAATATCCATGGTATCCGTTCTGACAATGCGTGAACCCAATACCGGGATATCCTCGATATGGGCAACTTTCATCCAATCGCTCATGCTGTTTCTCTCAAATAAAATTCGTAACGAGCCGCCGGGTTAAAACAACCCGGCCACTGCAAAGGGGGTTTTTAGCCGGTAATTTTTATCGGGGTAAATTCATTGGCATTTTTGCCATTGGCAAACTCTGTCCATGGGTCAACCTGAGCGACTTTCTGGGAAATCTTGAAGCGCTCGTGCAAGGCTTTGCGGTTTTCTGCGTCGTCAATAATGGCTTCCTTGATCTTGGCCAGTCCGACACGCTCAACCCAGGGCGCGGTACGTTCCAGATAGTGGGCGTCTTCACGATAAAGCTGGGTGAAAGCGCCGCAATATTCCAAAACCTCTTCTTCGGTATCGACCTTGGTTAAAAAGTCGGTCACCCGAACCTTGATGCCACCATTTCCGGCCACATGCAATTCGTAGCCTGAATCAACACAGACCACACCAAAATCCTTGATCGTGGCTTCTGCGCAATTGCGCGGGCAACCAGAGACGGCCAGCTTGTATTTATGCGGCATCCACGAGCCCCAGGTCAGCTCTTCCAGCTTCACGCCCAGCCGGGTGGAATCCTGCGTGCCCATGCGGCACCAGGTATCACCCACACAGGTTTTACAGGTCCGCATGGCTTTGCCGTAGGCATGCCCGGAAATCAGCCCGGCGTCGGACAGGTCTTTCCACACCGCAGGCAGGTCTTCCTTTTTGATGCCGAATAAATCGATACGCTGCCCTCCGGTAACTTTCATTTCCGGGACATTGAATTTCTCGGAAACATCGGCAATGGCGCGTAGCTCATCCGCTGTACACTGGCCACCAAACATCCGGGGAACGACAGAATAGGTGCCGTCTTTCTGGATATTGCCGTGAGCCCGTTCGTTGATAAAGCGTGACTGGGCATCATCCTGGTATTCTTCCGGCCAGGCGCAGAGCAGGTAGTAATTCAGGCTGTTGCGGCAGGCCGCGCAGCCATCGGGTGTACTCCAGTCAAACATGTCACGAACAGCCGCCATGCTCTTGAGTCCGTGAGTCACAATGCCTGCGCGGACTTCGTCATGGGTAAAATCGGTGCAACCACAGAGTGGTTTTTTCGCGGGGGATTGTGAATATTCGCCGCCCAGGGTGTGTGCCAGCAGGGATTCAACCAGACCGGTACAGGAGCCGCAGGATGAGGAGGCTTTGGTATGAGCACGAACATCTTCCAGCGTAAACAATTTCTTATCGGTGATGGCGCAGACAATGTCGCCTTTGGAGACACCGTTACAGCCACAGATTTCCGCCGAGTCGGCCATGGCCGCTACCCGGGTTTCATCACCATGACCTGAATCACCGAGATGCGCCTGGCCAAACAGGATGCTGTTACGGAAATTGGAAATATCGGTACCATCCTTCATCATCTGGAAATACCAGGTACCGTCAATGGTGTCGCCATACAGGACAGCGCCCTCGAGCTTGTTGTCCTTGATGACCAGCTTTTTATAGGTGCCGTTGGCAACGTCCTGAAAGACCATCTCTTCGGTCTCTTCATTGCCGGTAAAATCACCGGCAGAAAATAGCTCGATCCCCGTGACCTTGAGCTTGGTCGAGGTGACCGTGCCTTTATAGCGGCCAATGCCGTGCATGGCCAG
>DRLX01000104.1 GCA_011322715.1 Desulfobulbaceae bacterium | reverse complement strand
GACCTACCTTGCCGTTGCCATGGCCGTGTCCGCGTTGGCCCGGGAACAGGTTCGTTCCATCATTTTGACCAGACCGGCCGTTGAGGCCGGCGAAAAACTGGGATTTCTCCCCGGTGATATGGCCCAGAAGGTTGATCCGTATCTGCGTCCCCTGCTTGACGCTCTTAACGATATGCTCGGCAAAGAAAAAGCCCAGGATTTTCTTGAGCGCGGCGTCATCGAGGTGGCCCCGCTTGCCTTCATGCGCGGCCGCACCTTGAACAATGCCTTTGTTATCCTTGACGAGGCCCAGAACACCACCCGTGAACAAATGAAGATGTTTTTGACCCGAATCGGCTTTGACTCGCGTGCGGTTGTTACCGGAGATATCACTCAGATAGACCTTCCAGGACGCGGTAATTCCGGTCTCATTGAAGCGGAGCGTATTCTTTCCGACATCCACGGCATTACCTTTTGCCGGTTTTCTAAATCTGACGTTGTCCGCCATCCACTGGTTCAAGAAATCATCCATGCCTACGAACGCAAAACAAGTAAAGGATCAGTTCGGGCCTTATAGAATAGAAAATGCCCTCTGTTTTACCTTAACTCTCGTCCGGTAACAGCAGTCTCTCATAGCCATGCCCCTGCATATTATTGAACAATACTCACCCGTCGATAAACGGATCAGCCAACGGATATTGTACGACAGAGGCCTAAGACTTCTTGAATTGCTGGACTGCTCGGATCAACTGTTCAGCCTGGTCCTGCTCGATGACCACAGCATGGCGGATTTCAACCGCCGGTATCGAAACATCAGCAGACCAACCAACGTTCTTTCCTTTCCCGTCACCGATGATGGTGATGCCTTCCCCGGCCAACCGCCTGAACTCGGGGATATCCTTATCTCCGTAGATACCGCTCGCCGGGAGGCGGCCCAGGCAAAGTGCTCTCTTCATTTTCGGCTCACGGAACTCATTATCCATGGACTGCTGCATCTTCTCGGCCATGATCATGAACGCTCGGAAAAAGAAGCGCTTGCCATGTGGAACAAGGAAAAGGACCTCATGCAGCAATTATGTACATCAAAACGACCTTTCAGGAGAAAAACCATGCCGCACCTTGCAATAAATATTGACCATGTCGCCACCATCCGTCAAGCAAGAGGAATCAGCCGACCCGACCCTGTTCTTGCCGCCGGCATCTGTGAACTTGCCGGGGCCGAGGGTATTGTCGTCCACCTACGGGAAGACCGACGCCATATCCAAGACCGTGATATCCTACTCCTGCGTCAAACTATTAAGACCAAGATGAATCTTGAAATGGCCGCCGTCAAGGAGATCATCGGCATTGCCCTGGACATCAAGCCGGATATGATCACCCTGGTCCCGGAAAAGCGAAAAGAACTGACGACCGAAGGGGGACTTGATGTGATCAAAAATGAAAAAAAACTGGCCAAAACCATAGCTCGAATGAAAAAGGCGGCTATTCCCGTTTCCATTTTCATTGATCCGGATGCGGCCCAGATTGAAGCGGCATCAGACATAGGGGCGACCTTTGTTGAACTGCACACCGGTCGCTATTGCGATGCGACCACCGAACAGGAACGGGAAAAGGAATTCCGCCTGATCGAACAGGCGGCGGAGCTGGCGTTTGAGTCCGGCCTGCGGGTCAATGCCGGTCATGGCCTGGATTATCTCACCACTGCCCGAATCGCCGCCCTGCCGACGATCGAAGAGCTGAGCATCGGCCATGCCGTCATCAGCCGTGCCGTATTTGTGGGGCTTGATCAGGCCGTACGCGAAATGCTGTCGATTGTCAGGCCTCTTTCTCCAGGGCAATAATATGATCGGCCTCGCCAAGGACGATCATGATATCCCGCGGCAAAATCATAGTGTCGGGCTTGGGATTAAACAGCATGTCGCCGGCATCCCGCTTGATGGCGACCACTATGATATCATGACGTTTGCGAATACCGGATTCCATAAGGTTCTTATTGGCAAAAACGGCATTTTCTGAAACGAGAATCTCCTCTAATTTCAGGCCCAGTTCACCGGCATACATGGCCAGATCGATAAAATCGGTCACCGTTGGCCGCAATAGCAGCTGGGCCATCCTGCGGGCACCTATATAATAAGGAGAAATAACTTTGGAGGCCCCTGCCCGGAGCAATTTGGTCCGGGTTCCCTTGGAACCTGAAGATCTGGCCAGGATAAAGAGTGACGGGTTCAGGCCGCGGGCGGTCAGGGTGATAAACAGATTATCCGCATCGGTTGAGACAACGGCAATCAAACCACTTGCCTTTTCTATTCCTGCAACGTGGAGGATTTCATCTTCTTCCGCCTCACCTTCCACCGAAATATACCCCAGCTGATCAATTTCACGCAACACCTCCGGATCTCGCTCGATCACGACAAAAGGACGACCGGCATCCTCCAGGATCTCACTGATCACCTGTCCGATTCGGCCAAAACCACAAATAATAAAATGATCATGGAGTCTGGCAATTTTCTTGTCCATTTTTCTTCTCTCCAGCATTCTTCGCAAGCTTCCTTCGACCATGGCCTCGGTAATCTTGCTTAAGGTATACATAACCAGTCCCGCCCCGGCAAAGAGCAGGAAAATGGTAAACACTTTACCGCCGGAACGGACCGGAACCAAGTCCCCATAGCCAACCGTGGCAATTGTTATAATGGTCAGGTACATGGAATCCCAGAAGGAAAGATGTTCCAGGAACATGTACCCAAAAGTCCCGCACAGAATAATACCGACAAAAAGGGACAGAACCAGAAGGATTTTTCGCATAATTATTCTATCCACAAAGCAAAGACTTCGCCTGAACGCCTGAACAACAAGGGGACGGTCAGGATGTTGTCTCCGGACAGCGCTCTACTTCTGAAACACTCTAGGGAAACAGGGGGCAATTCACATGAACACTAAAATTGAACATAGCATAGTTATCTGGTAAACAACCAGCAGGAACACACATCCCGGCAATCTTTTTCCCTGCCAATCCCGTTGACAAATAAGCTCAGCAAATGTTACCATGCACGCCTGTGCCCGGATGGCGGAACTGGTAGACGCAAGGGACTTAAAATCCCTCGGCACTTGCGGCTGTGCGAGTTCGATTCTCGCTCCGGGCACCATGAAACTAAACGGGCCAACACTTTAAACAAGAAAAGTGTTGGCCCGTTTCTTTTTTATGCTTTCTATTCTTTGGTTGTCCTTCATAGCATCGAAAAATTTCATCCCTCCCTTCCCTTTATTTATTCGACAACCTCATTTTCTTTGATATAATTATTGTTATTAATAAATACATCATACCTAAAAAGCCCGTCGGCAAACGGGGGGCCAACAATCCGGAGGAATACGAATGTCCATTTTTACTTACCAGGCAATTGATCTTTTCAACTGGTTGACCAACAAAGAAGATATTATCGTTCTTGACGTTCGTAACGACAAGGATTTCAAAAGATTCCACGTGGAAAGCCCCTACCCTTTTGAATTGATGAATATTTCCTACTATGACTTCATGGAAATTGAAGATGAATGCGTGGCCCGCATTCCCAAAGGGAGGGACATCCGCATAGTCTGTGCCAAAGAGGGATCGGCAAAATATGTTGCCGAGATTCTCGACAATCACGGATTTGAAAATGTAGGATATCTGGCAGGAGGAATTAAAACATGGGGTAACCTGCTGGTTCCCAAACTGATCAATCCCGGTGAGGACTATGAATTGTACCAGTTTATCCGGCCCGGCAAGGCCTCGCTCAGTTATGGTCTCCTTTTTAATGGAGAAATCATGTTCTTTGATCCATCCAGGGCGGTGGACTTTTATCTTGAATTTGCTAAGGAAAAGGGATGCACGGTTATCAAAACCTTTGAAACCCATCTCCAGGCCGACTACATCTCCGGCAGTCGGGAGATTGCTGCTCGCAGCGGAGCTAAATTTTTCGGCAATGACGGTGATTTCCAAGGATCAAAAAATAATTACGTTTCCCTGAACAATGGAGAGACCCATACTTTCAGCAAGGGCGGTCCTTCGGTAAAAGTCTTATTTACTCCGGGCCACACGCCGGGTTCGACCAGCTTTATAGTCGATGAAACATACATGATCAGCGGTGACATGGTGTTTATAACTTCCATAGGCCGGCCTGACCTGGGCGGTAAGGCTATCGAATGGGCTGAAATGTTATTTAATTCCATGAAAATGGTTAAGAAACTTGATGACAATCTGCTTATTCTTCCGGGGCATTATATGAACTGGGAAGAGGCCAATAATGATCTAACTTTCGCCATGCCGTTTGGCTCGGTAAAAGAACGCAACAAAGACATTTACAACATTAGTACTCTTGACGATTTTATTACCTTCATTAAAGACAATATGCGACCGCAGCCCGAAGAATATGCCCTCATTAGACAGGCAAATGCCAACCTGGAACAGTTTGACGATGAAAAACAGGAAGAGCTTGATCTCGGCAAGAATGAATGTGCGGCCACGGCCTATGCCGCCGCTCAAAAAGAAAAAGAGGCCGTATGACCCTATGATTTGGTTATAAAATGCCTGTCTTGGATTTCGGGATCATAAACGGATTCCTGATTACCACCGAAGTTCAGCAAAGCCGTATCAGGGATAACATCGCTCAATATCCACTGTTTAATTTGACATAAAATTCACCTGTTGCGTAGAGAGGTTCTCTTTTTTTAATCCCGCCAAGCGATGGTATCCCTTGTTTCTGAGGATTGATGGTAATCAGAAACGGATTTGTTGCCCCCTATACCCGGGGGCAACAACCGACAGGATGACTGGGGATATATCCACCTGAAATCCAGTCTGGAGAGGAACGTCGGAAACAATGCCACTCACAGGGGATGCAGGCAGACTCTGTTCACAGGGTAGAATACTTTTTCTGTGAATTTGTCGGCCCCTGAAAGCCGTAATATCGTTCGCGTTATTCTCCCTGACTATTTTGCCCTCTGAACAGCAGGCAATCATTCCAACCGGGCCTAATATGAAAAATCATTTTAAACAGATTTTTTTGCACTGGACAAGGCGAACACCAGTCTATAGAATGTCAACGCGATTTACCGGTTGTTTTTTATCCTTATCACCAACAAATTTTATCGCCCCACATCTACACCGCAACCGGATAGATCTTCAGCGGTAATCAGTATATATTTTCTTTTAAATGGATGTAAGATACATGAAGACTCCCGCTTCCCATGAAAACCTGATGACAACTCCTGTCTCGGTTAAAAGAAAATCCATGAGAAAAATACTTTGCCTCCTACTCGGCTCTCTTTTCTTTTTCATTACGTCTTCTTTTGCCCGCCCTTCTTTGACGCCAAGAGCGGCAGGATTGTTGCAAAGTGCCGAACTAAGGATCACCAACGAACTTACCGACAAGGGTTTCACCCTGGGGCAACCTGTTTTCATGCGCATTTTTAAGATACCCGGGGAGCTGGAAGTCTGGCTTAAAAAGGATAACACCTTTCGTCTTTTTAAAACATATGCCATCTGTTGCTATTCGGGTTATCCCGGCCCAAAGCTTATGGAGGGGGACTGGCAAAGCCCGGAAGGCTTTTATTCGGTTTCCGGAAGTCAAATGAATCCCAACTCAAGTTATCACCTCGCCTTTAATATCGGCTATCCCAACACCTTTGACCGGGCCAGAAACCGTACCGGCAGCTCTATCATGGTACATGGAGAATGTTCTTCCCGCGGTTGTTTTGCTATGGGAAACAGCCAGATGGAGGAAATTTATCTCCTGGCCCACTCTGCTTTAACCGCAGCTCAGCACCATTTTGATCTCCATATTTTTCCTTTCCGGTTGACCGCACGCAACCTGTTTAAATTTCGGAGTTCGCCCTGGATCGGCTTCTGGAAAAAACTACGGCCCGGCTTTGATTACTTTGAACTCAATCATCGGCCGCCGACGGTGGCCGTCGTCGACGGCAACTACATCATTGGACAGGAATCGTTTAACGTAGCAATGGCGACCCCGCCGGCCGGAAAACAAAAGGAAAATTAATGAACAGGGAACGACGGCATGACAAGCGGATACGGTTTGAAAGCCGGGTATGCATTGTGACCGACGACGGAACGGTCAGCGCCGAGGCCGATTCCCGGGACATCAGCCTTATGGGGATTTATCTTGTCCCTGAAAAAAAGTTACCTCTCAACACATTCTGCAGCCTGCAGATTACCATCCAGGGAGAATCTTCTTCCATGGACCTTACCGTACACGGCAAGGTCTGCCGTATTGACGAACAGGGCATGGGCATTGCCTTTCTCGACATGAAAAAAGACAGCTTTGTTCATATTAAAAATCTTATCATGCTCCACACCGCCGACGGGGCCCCTAAAAAGCCTCCAACCTTTCCCTGTCAAGGAGACTGATCACCTTGCCCTGCAGACGGATAATCCCCTCTTCATTCATTTTTGTAAAGATGCGGGAAAGGGTTTCCGGGCTGGTTCCCAGCAAACTGGCCAGCTGCCCCTTGGGAATATCCAGGGTCACCTGGTCCCTGTTCCGTTGTTCTTCACTTAAGTAAAGAAGATGGGAGGCCAGTCGTCCCGGCACTTCTTTCAGGGAGAGATGTTCTATCTGGGTGGCGAACCGGCGCAAGCGCATGGAAAACATGGCCAGCATATTCAAAGCAATGGATGGATTGGCATGAACCAGACGAATGAACTCCGGCCCTGGGAAAAACAGTAATTTTCCCTTACCCAAAACCGTTGCATTGGCCGGGAAGGGGCGGCCCTGAAAAACAGCCACCTCGCCAAATGGTTCTCCCTTGCCGAAAATGTGAAGGATTTGTTCTCTTCCCTCCATTGATAATTTAAATATCTTCACCTTTCCCTCAATAACCTTATAAAAACCATCGGCGGCATCACCTTCAAAGAAGACGGACTCTCCGCGACCATAGGTTTTCACATGGGAAATATCTGCAAGTTCAGCGAGTTGATCAGGAGAGATGCCTGCAAACAAGATGCTGTTTGCGATGAGCTGCTTTTTATTTTCCATATTTTTTTCATAATTTTTTTTCATAAAAAAACACAAAAGATGAAAACTTGATTCAGGTCAAGGAAGGTTGACACAATGTGGGTATGATACTTACAGTTACAGATTGAGATAGTACCCAATAAACCACCCTGCAGCAAGCAGAGGAGGTATCAAATGTATTTTACGCCCCAAAGAAAGGGCAAAACCAAAAAGAAAAAATCCTGTCGAAGGTGACAGTATTTGGCATGACCGGTCAATTTTTCCGGCCAGGTTAATGTCGGCCACGAAAATCGATTCTGATCGATTTTATAGAGAACATTTCCAAACAAAGGAGACAAATTATGTATTGCAATCAGTGCGAACAGACGGCAAAAGGTATTGCCTGCACAACCATCGGCGTTTGCGGCAAAAAGGAAGAAGTTGCCGACATTGAAGACCTTCTCATTTATGCCCTTTGCGGCATGTCCCTGTTTGCCAAT